>DASSFG010000704.1:0-5507 GCA_035694685.1 Pirellulales bacterium | reverse complement strand
GGGCAGGTGGTGATGTCGGGGCGTGAAGAGGTGGCGCTGGTGCGGCCGGTCGACGGCGTGCTCACCATGTCGCTGTTGAACTACGCGACGCAGATCAAGCCGCTGGCCGACTTTGTCGAGGAAGTGGGCGAGGGACGCGTTTCGGCCGACGAACTGAAGCTGGCCCGCACATTAATCCAGCAAACCAGTTCCGACGAGGTCAGTTTGGAACAGTACGAAGACACCTACACGCAAAAGTTCAAAGAAGCGATCGAGGCCAAAATCGCGGGCAAAGAGGTCGTCACTGCCCCCGAGGAGGAGGACGTGCCTGTGGTGAACCTGATGGACGCTCTGCGGAAGAGCCTGAAACAGGGGGGCGGCAGAAAATCCTCCGCTCCACGGCCCGCGGCAGCCGCCCGTCGCCGGCGGAAAAGTTCTTAGCCCGCATTTCTCGCCAGCATAGCGGATTTCGTGAGAAATCCGGTGGTTGCAGGCAGTTCCAGCCAGATTCGCACGAATTCTTCCTACGCAGACGGCGGCGCTATCGCGAGTGCGGGCGAGAAATGCGGGTTAGTGCGGAATTTTCTTGACTTTCCGCCCGCCATCTTGGAATCTAAAGACTGGCGGCTTTCCATTTTCGGCGGCCGGAGAAGAGCGAGGAGCGAAGCATGACACGTAGCGAATGGTCGGTCTATCGACACGTAGCAGGGCGATGTTTTTTGGGCATGAGCGTGGTGATTGCTTGTGGCCTGGCCACCTTGACCGCCTTATCTGCCGCCGCCGAAGAAGCCGGCGACGATGCTTTGCTGGCTGAACAACTTGCCACGGGCGAATTTGCCCCGGCGCTCGACCAGGCGCGGCAGGCACCGCCCGAACGACGCGACGCCCTGTTGGGTGCCGTGGCCAAAGCTCAGGCCCGTGCCGGCGAACAAACCGCGTCGCTCGCGACCATTGGCTCCATGCGCGACGACCTGATGCGCAGCCAGGCACTGTCGGATACGTCTTCGCTGCCGGACGGCGCCCACGGTGGTGGTGGCGGCGCGAACTTCGGCGCCTTGATTGACCTCATCCAATCGACCGTCGCTCCCACCACCTGGGATGAAGTGGGCGGCCCCGGCGCGATCAAAGAATATCAGAACGGCGTGCTGGTCGATGCCCTCGGCTTTGTCCGCCCGGTCGTTGATAAAGATGGCGGCAATCGGCTGAACCAGTTGCGGCAGGCCGTGACGCACGCCACCGCCAGTGGCGAAGTGCGCCGCTCGTCGCCGCTGCGCAAAATCTCATTGCCGCGATTGGAACGCGAAATTCAGATGCGCCGCGCCGCCGGCCAACCGCTCGACGATGAAATGCTGGTGCTCGCGGGACTCGAGCGCATCCGCTACGTGTTCGTTTACCCCGAAACGGGCGACGTGGTGCTGGCCGGCCCGGCCGGCGATTGGACCATCGATCATGAGAACCGCCTGGTGAGCGTCGATAACGGGCGTCCCGTGGTGCAGTTGGACGACTTCGTGGTCGTCACGCGGCACATCTTTGCCTCGCCCGACGGGCAGTTCGGCTGCTCCATCGACCCGACCGAAGCGGGCCTGGCCAAGGCCAAAGCATTTTTGGACGAGTCGAGCAAGAAACCGGTCAAATCCGGACAACGGGGCAAGTGGCTCGCCGAGCTGCGCGACCAGCTCGGCCGGCAGAAGATCCGGGTGTTTGGCATCGACCCGAACACACGCGTCGCCAGCGCCATCGTCGAGGCCGATTACCGGATGAAGCTGGTGGGCGTCGGCTTGGAGGAAGGCACCAAGGACGTTCCGAGCTATTTGGAAATGATCAAGCCGGGCGCACGCGAAGCGAACCGCCCGATGGACGTGCTGCGCTGGTGGTTCACGGTCAATTACGACGCGGTTGCCACCAACCCAAATCGCGACGTGTATGAGCTGCGTGGCCAAGGAGTGAAGGTGTTGAGCGAGAACGAAATGCTCACGGCGACGGGCCAACAGGTACACACGGGCCAGGCTGATCCGCTCAACGCCCAATTTGCACATAACTTCACCCGGCATTTCGACGACCTGGCACGCAAGTACCCGGTTTATGCCGATCTGCAAAACATCTTCGACCTGGCACTGGCCGCATCACTCTTGAAGAGCGAAGGTCTGGCCGACCGCGCCAACTGGCACATGGTTGCTCTGCGAGACGACAACCAGTACGCGGTCGCTCGTGGCATCGCTCCGCAAGAGGTTGAGACGGTGATCAATCACCGCGTGGTGAACCGCACGACAATCCTGGCTCAGATCAGTGGCGGCGTGAACGTCAATTGCCGTTCGCTGGTCTCGCCCGACACGATCGTCACCGACCGCAAAGGCCAGCTCGGCAGCGAACAGCAGCGGTCGGCGCCCGGCAAGCTTTCCGCGTCGGCCTGGTGGTGGGACTAGGCACAGCCTCCCATTGACCGCCTATAGCGATTCACGGAATGCCACGGAGTGCGTTCCCAAATGGGTTTTGACAAACAAAACGGGCCGGCCGGCCTCACAGAGGATGGGCTTCCTAGCCCGTCACCTTGGACGGTGACGGCCTGGGAAGGCCATCCTCCATTAACGCCGTTAATCGTTTTGCTTGTCAAAACCCATCAGAGAATCTCCAAATCACTTCAGAGCGCGGCTTCGTCGGTGAGCGCATCCCAAGGCCAGAGCGGACGCGGGATGTACCGGTAGTCGTAGTTCCAGAAGTCGGCGGGCGCGCAGCCGGGGGCGCCGACGACGATGATGCGGCTCGCTCGAGACGCATAGGCCGCTCGGAAGCCGCAAGGACTTTTGGCCACCAGCACGCTTGCTGCAAAGGGATCGAAACCGGCCGAGCGGAAGAATTCGGGAGCAAAGTGTGGTCCGCTTTTCGACGTAACGAATATGTGGACGTCGCCCATTCGCAACACGGCCGATGCTCCCATGTCGACGGGCAGATTTTTGGCGAGATGGCCCGATAGAGTGAACTCTGCTCGAAACAACCGCTCGACCGTAGCGTCGATCTCGATGGGATGCGAGAACCGGTTATCGCGCACGCCGCCAATCAGCGTGCGAATGCTTTTTCCTTCGCCTAGCGCAGCAGCCCGTTCCACGACTTCCGGGGCAACCATCGGGACGAGCGCGCCGCTGTGCCAATCGTACTTCAACAGCTCTTTGAGTACCCAGGTGCTGTCGCCGGGCGCGCCCGAGGTGGTGGCGTCGGCGCTGTCGCTGAGCACCACGAGTCCTTTGCCCACGGCGTGCGCCTCGCGCACTGCGTCTTCCACGGGTGTCAAGTCGGGCAGATAGTCGCGCCGGCGCCGCCAGACGTCGGAGGCCAACGCGCGGCAGGCGTCGTCTGCCTGTTCGGCCGAACCGTCGGCTACGACGACCACCGCGGAACCGAGCTCGGGGATGTCGAGCCAGGGCTGCACCGTCGCCAGACCGGCGGTGAGAATGCCCGGCGTGCGTTCCAGCTCTTGCAGACGCTCGCGGAAGCCAAAGCTCACGCTGGCCGGATCTTGCGTATTGGCCCGCTCCGCCGGCACCACCATCGGCAGCTTGCGGAAGGCCTTCACCGGCCGAGCGCCGTCGACGAGCATTCGCCGCAATAACGCCGCGGCGCGCTGGCCGGTTTCAAATACGTCGATGTGCGGCGCCGTATGGAACAGCACGAGCGCGTCGGCCGTGTCTACCATGCGCTGGGTGACGTTGGCGTGCAGATCGAGCGTGGCGACGAGAGGCGTCGAGCCAAGAGTTTCTCGCAGCGCCGTGAGAACTTCGCCCTCGACGTCGGGATGGCCTTCGGCCACCATCGCACCGTGCAAGGCAAGCAACACGCCGTCGAGCGGCAGCGCCGCGCGCACCGAGGAAACAAACTCCGCGACGATCCAATCGAAGGTTTCCGCCGTCACGATGCCTGCCGGCCAGGCGGGCAGCCGCACCAGGCCGATGATCTCGGGCCGTTCGGGCCATGCCCGTAATGACTGGATAAAGCCGCCCATCTCGTTCGTCTCGGCCATGCGCGCCACGAGATCATCGCCGTGTGACACGCCGAACTGATCGAAATCTAGCCGCGTTGTCCGCAACGGGTTAAAGGTGTTCGTTTCTTGCCAGAGCTGGCCGACGGCGATGCGCATCCAGAGTTGAGGGAGTAGGGGATAGAGGGTAGGGAGCAGAAGAAGCCAATTAACGATTTCGGATTGAACACCTCGGGTGCTCATTTCGTCATTCGGGCTTCGTCATTCTTTCGTCATTTGTCATTCGTCATTCGTCATTAAGCGAGGTGGGCCGGCGCTCGCTAAAGCGAGCTTGTCCCACCCTACTTCTTCGCCCCATTGTGACAAGGGCTACCTCCGCACGCGGCCGGAGGCGACGCCTGACATGAGCGTAGTGATTTCGGGCACGGTGACGTAGCTGAAGTCGCCCTTGATCGAGTGTTTCAGGCAGCTCGCGGCCACGGCAAACTGCAAGGCCCGCTGTGGTTCTCGGAAGTCGGCGGAGTGCAGAGCATACAATAGGCCGGCGGCAAAGGCGTCGCCCGCACCCACGCGGTCGACAATGTCGCGAATCTCGTAGGGGCGATATTTTCCTTGCGCATCGACGGGGGCGAACCAGGCGCGGTCGTTCTCGGCGTCTAAGAGGATCGCGCCCCATTGGTTATGGTCGGCCGAAACGCTTTCCCGCAAAGTGATCGCCACCTGCGAGAGGCCGGGAAACTGGCCCACGATGTCTCGCGCCACCGGTTCGTAGGCGGAATAGTTGATGTGGCCCTGCTCGATCGACGCACCCACAGCGTGGACGCCAAGGACGTCGCCGGCATCTTCTTCGTTGGCCACCAACAGATTCACGTGCGGCAGAATTTGCGTCATGCACTCGTGGGCAAGCTGCCGCGCATTGAAACCCGGCTTCCAGCGCCACAGCTTGTTGCGAAAGTTGAGGTCGCATGAAACCCCGATGCCGCGCTCGTGAGCCAGACGCACCAGCTCGAGCGTCGCCAGGTAAGCGTTTTCGCTGAGCGAGGGCGTGATGCCGGTCACGTGGACCCAAGTGACACCGTCGAGCGCGCCGGCAAAGTCATACTCCTGCGCCGCCGCCAGGCTGATCGCGCTATGGTCGCGATCGTAAACGACCATCGAGCTGCGCTGGTTGGCGCCCGTCTCGACAAAGTAGGCGCCGAGCCGGCCGACCTCGCGATGCACCACAAACTGGGTATCGATCCCCAGTCCTCGCAAGACCGCCAACAACGAGTCGGTGATGAAGTTCGAGGGCAGCGCGGTGACGTAGCGGCATCGCTCTCCCCAAAGCGCCAGCGCCGCGCAAACGTTCGCCTCCGCGCCGGCAAACGTCAGGTCGACGCGGCCCGGCAGCACCTGCCGGAATCGCAAGTGCCCTTCCGGGGCCACGCGGAGCATGATTTCGCCAAAGGTCAGGAACATCGTATGAGACTCGGAACGACTAATCTATCTCTGGAATCCAAAGTGAAAATGTTCGAGCCGAAAAGTCAATATCCAGCTTAACGCGAGCGCGTCGTAACAG
>DASSFG010000703.1:0-10590 GCA_035694685.1 Pirellulales bacterium | reverse complement strand
TCGACAACTTCAACGACTTTTATGATCCGGCGATCAAACGCCAGAACACGTCGCCGTTTGTCGAGAATCACCGCGTGACCGTGGTTGAAGGCGATATCTGCGACGTTGAGGCGGTACGACAGTTATTCGTCAAGTGTCGTTTTTCGCACGTTGTGCACCTGGCGGCCTATGCCGGCGTACGTGCCAGCATGGCTGATCCGATTCGTTATGAACAAACCAACGTGGGCGGTACGCTGGCTCTGTTGGAAGCCGCCCGGCAGTTTCCCGTCGAAAGGTTTTTGCTGATATCGTCTTCGACAGTTTACGGCCGGTCAGCCGTGGCGCCGTTTGCGGAAGACGCTCCACTCGGCCGGCCGCTGAGCCCCTACGGCGCCAGTAAACGGGCTGCGGAAACTTTCGGAATGATGTATTTCCAACTCTACAACGTGCCCATCGTTTGCCTGCGGCCGTTCAGCGTCTACGGGCCGCGGCTGCGGCCGGACCTGGTGCTTTCGATCTGGACCGAGGCAATTGCCACGGGCCAGCCATTGCCACTTTTCGGCGACGGCAGCGTGCGTCGCGACTTTACGCACGTCGGCGACATCTGCGGTGGCATGCTCGCCGCGCTTGAGCGACCGAACCTGGCCGGCGAGGCGATCAATCTGGGGCATGACCAACCAATGGAACTGCAAAAGGTGATCACGACATTAGAGAGGATGCTCGGCGCGAAGGCGGTCATCGACTGCCAACCTGAGAAGCCGGGCGAAATGCCGCTCACGCATGCCGATCTGAGCAAAGCCCGGCGGCTTCTCGGCTACGAGCCTCGAGTTTCTTTCGACGAAGGCATGCGCGACTTTGTCGAGTGGTATCGACAGCGGAGCTGGGAACGAACGGGATAAATCGTGAATGTCATCACGGGCCGTTTTCAGCGATCGCTCTAAGTACTTCGTCCGGCGAAAGGCGGGCAATGACAGCCGGAGACCGATAAAGCCAGCGAACGGTGCCATCTCCGTCAATAACAACGGTCGTGGGCGCCGAAGTATCGCCGCCGGCAGGCGACGACTGGGGATGAACCACCTGTACCGTATTTGCCAGTTTCCGATCGGCATCGGCCAGGACGACCAGGTGCGGAAAATCGACTTGGGTTTGCCGAGCGTCGTCGGGCCCTTCCAGCGAAGCGACGACGATGCGAGCATCATGCCGGGCAAAGTCTGCGTGACGGCGTTCGAGCTGACCCAGCTCGATCATGCAGGCCGGTCACCACCGGCCGCGGAAGAAGACGAGGACGTTCGTCTTATCGCCGAGGAAATCGGCATTGGTGAACTTTGTGCCGTCAACCCGTAACGTTGTAAATGAAGGAAACGGCTGCCCAACTGCGACCGGCCCGCTGTACGGCGGCAGGCGCGTTGCCAGTACAAACGCCCATTCAGCGCCGGTCAAAAGCAGCACCGCCATCAATGCCAACACGCGCCACACGTTGCGCTTTTGCCAAAGCGAGACAACGATCAGCAACGTCCCGATGGTCGCCGTGATTGGCAAGTACCAAGGCATGATCAGCCGATGAGCGGCAATCTGAACGACGTAGGCCGCCAGCCCAAGCACCGCGACTACGACGCCAGCGATTGCCAGCCGTCGGCCAGCGCGGGAATCGGATAAGTCGGTGCTGCTAGCTGTGCTCATCGTCGATCCGCTACTATAATACAAACTGGAGATTGCAACGCAAAGAGTACGGACTATTCGATGGAGTTGGCATTCGCATTTTTGTCGCGAGCCGCAGAACGCTCGCAAGATGGGACGATCCACGCGTTTGGCGCCGGCATCGACAAGCTCACATTGCCGCACACTGCCGCGGCCCCGACAACACCAATCGTCTTAGTGGCCAAGTTTCGCTGCGCAGCGGGGGAATGCGGGCAGGTTCACGAAATTTGCGTCGATTTGAGCGATCCGCATGGCCTGCGTGCACGGTTGGCAAGCGAGCGAATCGTGATTGGAGAGGGAACGCAGAACGGAAACGGGCCTTTGGGAGCAACGCTTGTGGCGTCAGTCGACGCGCCGCTAAAAACGGCAGGCGAGCACCTCATTCTCGTCTCGCTCGACGACGCACAAATCGCTTCACTGCAAATCACGGTGCAGCATAACGGCCAACCTGACCCATCGAGCGATGCTATGGTCATTCGTACACAGTGGATGCGCGAGTTGGGGATGTCGGAGGACGAGATGGCTCCGCTTTGTGATGCCCAAGCCTATACTGCAACCACGGAGGAGGAATCTGCCAACCTTAGCGCCTTGCGGCGGATGCGCTCCTCGAAGTGGTCCATTTAAGGGCAGACAACCAACCGGACCACGAGTGTGGAAATTCGACTTGTTCTGGGAAGGGTTGTCTGGGCGACTGTGCCGGATCCACAAGGACGCAATCCCAAGTCCCGCCGATGCGTCGTGATTTCCGACGTCGATCCGAGCGATCCGCCAAACGACGTCACAGTTGTGTACGTCACGTCCAGCATGAATGAGTCTTACGCGGATGAATACGTGACGCTCAAACACGGTCCGCGCTGTCTCACATCGTTCACCAAGCTGAGTGCCGCGCACTGCATCGGCGTTTACAAACTGCCGGTCAGCGAGGTGACACTGCATCCTGGCATCGTTGAACCGACATTTGTGGAGGCGATCCGCCACCGAATCGACGCGCTGGGGAGCCGCGTGGTGGTTCAGGTCTATCCATTCGCAAAGGACAACTCGCAGTAGATCGCGCACGCATCCTGCCTACTCCGTCGGTCTACGTCTGTTGAACGAGCAATTTGGTCACGACTGAATAGCCATAAGCAATTTGCGAATTTCGGGCCACACGTTCGCGACAACCCAAGGCCACACCGAACGAACAAACCAACCGACCAATTGACGATAAATCAACGAGAAGACCTTAGCCATCGATTTGTCTTTTACAGTGATTCAGGCAAAAGGGCAGTTCAAGTCACATTGCGTCTTAACTTTCTTTATCGATGCGAATCTTCAACTCTTTAAGCTGCCGTGCAGCAACGGCGCTGGGGGCGTCGGTCATCAGGTCGGTGGCCTTCTGCGTCTTGGGGAAGGCGATGCAATCGCGGATGTTGTCCAGGCCGCCGAAGAGCATCACCCAGCGGTCGATGCCCAAGGCAATGCCGCCGTGCGGCGGCGCGCCGTATTGCAAAGCGTCGAGCAGAAAACCGAACCGCTCTTTGGCCTGCGCGGCATCAATACCCAAGAGCGAAAACACCTGCTGCTGTACCTGGCTGTCGTGAATACGAATCGTGCCGCCGCCCGCTTCCGAGCCGTTGATGACCAGGTCGTAGGCTTGTGCTCGGCATTTGCCAGGATCGCTGGCCAGCATCGCCAGGTCTTGCGGGCGCGGGGCCGTGAAGGGATGGTGCATGGCGGCCCAGGTCTTTTCTTCTTCGTCCCAGGCGAACATCGGAAACTCGACCACCCAGGAAAAGTGCATCGTGCCCGGCTTGTAGAGCTTCAGCTCCTCGCCGAACCGCTTGCGCAGCGCGTAGAGCGCCTTGCACGTCACTTCGAAACTGTCGGCCACGAACAACAGCAGGTCGCCTGGTGTCGCGTCGAGCCGCTCACCGATTCGCTTCAGCAACTCGGGCGAAAAATTCTTGGCCGTCGGCGAAGCCAGCGTACCGCCGTCTTCGACCTTGAACCAGACCAGGCCCTTGGCGCCAAAGTTCTGTTTGACGAAGTCGGTCAGCTCGTCGATGCCTTTGCGCGAATAATTGGCCGCTGCTTGCTTGGCGTTGATGCCGCGCACGCGCTGGCCGGTGTCAGCGGCTTCGCGGAACACGCGGAACTCAGCTTCGCCCGCCAGATCGGTGACGTCAATCAGTTCCATGCCGAAGCGCAGGTCGGGGGCGTCGTGGCCGAACCGCTCCATCGCCTCGTCGTAGGTCATGCGCGGCAGCGGCAGTTTGACGTCGAGTTTCAGGATGTCTTTCGCTAGCCGGGCCACCAGCCCGTCGATGATGCCGATCACATCTTCAGCATCGACGAACGACATTTCCAGGTCGAGCTGCGTGAATTCCGGCTGGCGGTCGGCGCGCAGGTCTTCGTCGCGAAAGCAGCGGGCCACCTGCACGTAGCGGTCGTACCCGGCCACCATCAGAATTTGCTTGTAAAGCTGCGGCGATTGCGGCAGAGCGTAGAACGATCCGTGGTGAATGCGGCTGGGAACCAGGTAGTCGCGGGCACCTTCCGGGGTGCTGCGGCCCAGCATGGGTGTTTCAACGTCGATAAAGTCGTGCTCGTCGAAATAATCTCGCATGCCCTTGATAATGCGGTGCCGCAACAGCAGCGTGCGTTGTTGCGCCGGCCGCCGCAGGTCGAGATAGCGGTACTTGAGCCGCAAATCTTCGCCGGGCAACTCCTGTGCTCCCGGCTGAAAAGGCGGCGTGAGGCTCTTATTGAGCACCTCCAAGCGTTTGACGCGCAGCTCAACTTCGCCGGTCGGCAGCTCACGATTGGTGGTGCCTTCGGGGCGACGGGCGACTTTGCCCGACACGGAGATGACGAACTCCGAGCGCAGCGACTTGGCGGCCTCTTGCACGTCGGTGCCTGACTCTGGGGCAAATACGATCTGCGTTCGGCCGTAGCGGTCGCGCAGATCGACGAACAACAACCCGGCGCCGTGGTCGCGATACGAGTCGACCCAGCCACAGAGCGTGACCTCCTGGCCGACGTGCTCCAGCCGCAATTCGCCGCAAGTATGAGTACGGATCAAAGAAAACTCTCCATCATATTTCGCTCATGCATCAAGGCCGGTATTGTAAAGAGAACCGTTCAAGGCCGCTAGGTTCACATCCGTAGGGTGGGACCAGCGAGCTTGCGAGCGCCGGCCCACCAAGTTTTATCGAGTTGATTTTGTGACGTACACCGTCACGAGTTTCACGGACATGAAGACGATACCACTGAGCCGCCTGGCGGCGAACCTGAACGAGACGCTGACTGAGTGTGCCGAATCGGGCGAAACACTGGTGATAGAACTGCCCAATCAAAGACTGCTCGCGAATCTCTCGATCCAAACGAGGACGATGGGTTGATCGACGAGCTTTTGGCAACGAATCCCCGGTTCCAAAGTTTGGTGGAGAAATCCAAAGCAAGCCCGCGCAAGACATTCGGCGGCGGTTGAGAGAACCGCAATTCCGCTATGGCTCATCTCATCTCGAATCGCCTGGCGCGTGTATTGGTCAGTCTGACGGTTGCGCTGATCGTGGCTTTGGCGGCGAGTACGGGAATTCAGTCGGGCTTCCTCAGCCTGCGGCCGCTGGTGGAGTTGGCTCTTTGTGCGGTCGTCGCCGCAACGCTCTCGCTGACTGTGCCATATCTGCGACCTGGCGGTTTTCTTCCGTGGAAAGGCCTGCCAAGGCTGCAGTTGCGTCGCTTCTTGACTGCCACCCGTGACGCGCTATTGGTGCCGCGCCGACTGCAGTTTTCGGTGCGCGCCGCGCTGATTTACCTCGCTGTGTTTTGTTGCTGGCTCGGCGCGAAAGCCGACCGCGCTCATCGCTGCCAGGCGTCGGCAGCGGCGATCGAGTCAGCGGGGGGCCGGGTGATCTACCAGTCCTCGATGGTCTTCGCAGAGATCCGCGCGGTGTCGATCGCCCGGCGCGATGCCCCGGCCGACGATGCGACGCTATTAGCGCTCTTTCGGCACATCCGCACCTTGCGCCCGCGCAGGATTGTGGTAGGCGGTAGAGCAAGCGCGAAGGTCGTGGCCGAGTTGCAAGCCTCTTTTCCCGAAAGCGAGGTCATCGTCCGCGGACAAGTCGGCACCAGTGCGACGAATTGACCGCTTGGCGATGCGAGAAGGCATGTACATTCGCTGCTCGACCGTGGACGAGAAATGATACGCCGCCGGTTTCAATTCAGCATCCGTTCGATTTTCCTGCTGACGTTTGTGGTCAGTCTGGTCTATGGCTGGCACGCCTGGCGTGCAGGAACTGCAAGGCTATTTGCCGACTGCGAGGTCAATTGATGAGCGACGAACCGCGTTGCGACCGGCAGACCGGCGAGATGGCTCACTTCTGCGCCGGCGGCTCTTCCACCACGATCTCCTCGGGAGGAGTCAACACCGCTCGACCGTCACGCCATTCAACGATGGGCTGACCGAGCCTTTTATGCCGAAGCACTGCTTCGCGCACGGCCGCTTTCAGCGCCGCATCGATGGCAGTACCCTCATCGAAAAGCGCCTCAATATCTGCTGTTGGTTGACCGTTCGGTTTCATGGTTTGTACGCCTCTTTAATAGCCGCCCACTTTTCGGCATCGTAAACCGCCGATTCCATTATACCACGCCCGCGTGCCAAGATCTTAGGCCCATTGCCCAGCGAATTGTCATAAAATCGCCACCTGTTGGTCAAAGGTTGATACAGTTGGAAAAAGTTCCGCAAACCAGCAGCATAGCGGCGACGAACCGTATCGTCGGGCACGCCGTGACCGCCTTGACTGACTCGCTGGGCGACTCGCAGCACCGATTGCGTCGGGTCGGGAAGCCAAAGATACAACAGCGCGAAGCGGTATCCAGAATCGCACAGTTCACGGATCCAGGGAGCAAACGTTCTGCTTGCCAACGTGGTTTCAAACGCAAAACTGGCACGCACTTCGGCAAGCTGCTTGAGCCGGTGCAACATGATCCGCCCGGCTTCCAAAGCGACGCTATCAGGATCGAACGCCGACAGGCCGCGCGCGATCCAATCAGCATTCACAAAGGTCGGCACCTTCAGCGTTCCCCGCAGCAGCGTTTGCGCAGCAGTGGTTTTGCCGGCGCCATTCGGCCCCGCAATCACCACGACCTGCGGCTTTGAGTCGACCATGATCGCCTCCTGCTTGCGGCGCAGCATCTTCCGCCGCGATTGACGTATCGGCTTTATCGGCCGGGCAGACGCCGGTGTCAATGCCGACGTGCCCACGCATTAACTCCGCGTAGGTCGGGCTTTCTAGCCTGACGTCCGGCTCTTGTCAGGCTGGAAAGCCTGACCTACGTATTGTTAGCGCCGGAGCTGGTCGTGGAGAGATCCGCCCGCAGCTTTCGGGCGGCGCGGCCGGCTAAGAAAGTTTCGAGAATCAAGAGGGCGAGTGCTGCGATAATGAGCCAGCGCCATAGATGCTGGCGACTTTCCAACTCAGTGTCGCGCTGCTGACGGACCTGTTCGGCGCGCTCGACCCGGCTGAGCTTGCTTGAGAAACGAACGCCGAGCTGCTCCAAGCTTTCTAAATCTATTGGCGCGGTGTTGCTCTCGGCCGCCGCCAGGTTGACGGCAAACGGGCGATCTTCGCCGTCGACGTGTAGGCGGTAGACGCCCGGCTGGTCGGCGTCGGAAAACGCCGTGGAATTTTCAGCCAGCTTCACCCGCGTGCCGTCGGGCCGCTCGACAACCGCGCTACTTGTGATTGCCGTCAACGGCACGTTCTGGCCCACCGTCAGGCTGGTCGCTTGTTCCGGCCCTCCCGCCGTCAGGTCGATCAGCGCTTGCATCAGCGGCACGAACTTGCTCGAAA
Organism: Pirellulales bacterium; assembly: GCA_035694685.1. Lineage (GTDB taxonomy): Bacteria > Planctomycetota > Planctomycetia > Pirellulales > JAICIG01 > DASSFG01. Next base: position 3,076 of record DASSFG010000703.1, on the reverse strand, counting down.
GGGCCAATTGGCTTTGCTCGGGCTGCCAACCGCTGGCAAAGACGAAGATCCGCCCGCCACCGATCGCCCGCTCCAAAATCGCAGGCTCGCCATTATCGAAGCGGGCCACTACCCGCGTCGTCGCCGGCTGTTTGAGCGCGAACGTCTGATGCCGCCAGAAATGGATCTTCGTAAAATCGCTATACCGCGGACTGCCAAACGCCGCAAACAGCGGGTGCGCAAAATCAATTTCGCCCAACATACTATATTCGCGTTCTCGTAGGTCAGGCTTTTCAGCCTGACGGGCCCCGTTTTCGCCGCCGCGTCCTTCCCACTCCACATCATCCAGCAGCCTCACCACTGACTCGGCCGTTGCCTGGTCGGTCGCCAACACGAGCAGCGTTCCACCACCACTCACAAAGCTCTTCAGCGGCTCGCTCCCTTCAGCCGGAATCGCCGAAGTGGCCATCAGCATGGCCGGATGCTCGGCGCCTGCGAGCTGCAAATCGTCCAAAGTCTTGCCCGACTGCACCGCGACCTTCCGCAGCGGGTCATCGCCCACCGCCAATTCAAAAAAGTAACGCGGCGATTCTGCATCGTCCGGCATATCAGCGCCCAGCCAGGCGACCCTCACTTCACCCGGGCGCGGCGGGACGACGTAATAAGTGTTGTCAAAGTCGGCATCGTCGCCATCAAGCACAATTCGGTCGCCTGCGCCCTCGGGCCGCGGCAGACGGAGCACACGCGTTTGCCCGGCCGGCACATACACGGACAGCGGGTTCTCCGGCGGCTGGCCCTTGCCGGGCGACGACCAACTCACCTGAAATTGGTCGGCGGTCGAATTGCCGGCGTTGGCCACCCGTACACGCGGCTCGGCGGCGAGTGGTCCTTCTTCGTCGAGCAAAAACTGCACGGCGGCATTCGTCGTTCGCTCCGGCGACAGCGCGTGGGCCACGACTGGAACTTTCGCCGGCCAGCGATACGCTTGCAAAGCATCGGTCTTCGATCCTCGGGCAAAATCGCTCACCACCACGAGCAGCGGTTCCGATACCGCGCCCTGCACGTCGCTGGCCGTATCGAGCTCGGCCGCCACCGCCACCAGCGCGGCGCCCAGGTCGGTCGCTCTCCAAGACGGTCCGAGAGTGCTTAGCCGTCCCTTCACCATGTCCGCCTTGCCGATCCGTAAGCCGTCTGTTTCGTCGGCAAAGTCAACGATCGTCTGCCGCCGGTCGTCGAAGGTAAGAAGCGATACGTCGTCAGCCGGTCCAAGATCATCGAGGATGTCTGCGGCTTTCTTCACCGCTCGCTGCCACAGGTCGCCGCGGCGCATGCTGGCGCTGGTGTCGAGCAAAATCGCCACGCGCCGTCCCGGCAAGTCGTCGAGCGGCAGCATCGCCGATTCTCGCAAAAACGGCCGGGCAAAGGCAAAGGCCAACAGCGCCAGCGCCGTCAGCCGCAACAGCAACAGCAGCAGGTGATCGAGCCGGCTGCGGCGCGTCAGCCGCGGCGGCGAAGGCGAAAGAAACATCAGCGAGCTGAATGCCTGACGCCCGCGAGGCGTGCGGCGAATGAGGTGCAGCAGCACGGGCAGCGACAGCGCCGCCAGGCCGGCCAGATACAGCGGCGTCAACAGCCCCATCAAACGCCCCCGGCCGTGCGAGTGGCCGCTCGGCGTCGCCGCAACGTCTGCTTGCCGCGTCGCAGTCGCGCGTGCAAGAAATCGAACAAGGCCAGCTCAAGGGGCCGGTCGGTCCTAAGCGAGTAATGATCGATGCCCAACCGGAGGCAGGCGCGGTCGATGGCGGCGGCATGTTCCTCGAATCGCTGTAAATACTGCTCGCGAGCGGCTTGCGGCTCAACGTACAGTTCCCGGCCCGATTCCAGGTCGTGAAACAGGGCTGACTCCGCGAAGCGGAACTCGACCTCGGCGGGATCGAGCACGCGCATGACCACGACTTCGTGCCCGCGTGAGCGCAGGTAGCCCAACTGCCGATCGAGTTCCTCAACGGGCGCCAACAGATCGGAGATGAGCACAACGAGGCCGCGTTTTGAGGCCGCGCGGGCGACCTGTTCCAGCGGCGGCGCCAGCTCGGTGGCTGAACCGGCCAGAGCCCGCTCCAGCGCCAGCATGATGCGATGAACATGCCCGGGCCGAAAGCGGGCCGGCAAGTATTCTTCGATCTTATCGTCGAACGTGACCAGGCCCACGGCGTCGCGCTGCACTGACAAAAAGTAGGCGAAGGTGGCGGCGGCCGTTTTTGCATAGTCGGCCTTGTCGTAGGCCAGCGAGCCAAATCCCATCGAGCGGCTCAGGTCGACGAGCAGGTAGCAGCGCAGGTTCGTCTCGTCCTCGAACCGTTTGATGTAATAGCGGTCGCTGCGGGCAAACAGACGCCAGTCGAGATACCGCAGGTCGTCGCCGTCGGTGTACTGGCGATATTCGCTGAACTCGACCGAGAACCCATGATACGGGCTGCGGTGCAAGCCGCTCAAAACCCCTTCCACCACGACCTTGGCGCGAAGCTGCAAGTTCTTGATCCGCATTAGGGTCGTCGGATCGATGAACGACCGCCGCAAGTTTTCGGCTCCTTTCCTGTCGTCGGGCATAAACGCAGTATATCCGGCGATGCGCTACGAAGGCAGCCGCCGGTATGACAATGCATCGATGTAGGGTGGGACCAGCGAGCGGAGCGAGCGCCGGCCCACCATCGTTTAACCGCCGTGCCAACGGCACGCGCGTACCGCTGCCGTTTGTTATACTATTGGGATGAGCTTGCCGAACAACATTCTGAAGCCTCTTTGGTTGCGAATCGCTATTATCACTGGGTTCGCGTTGGCAGCCGCGCTCTCCTCTCCCAGCGATGCCTGGTCGGGCGAATCGCCGGCCGATCTGTTCGGCACGATGTACTGGACCCATCGCGATGAAGGCGTTTACGTTGCCGCGCGAGACGGCAGCGACGTTAAGTTGCTGGTGCCGGGCAACTTCGCCGATGGTCTGGCCATCGATATCCCCAACGGCAAGCTGTACTGGACTATTAGCAGCGGCCTCAACAAAATTCAGAAAGCGAACCTCGACGGGACAGACGTCGAAGACGTC
>DASSFG010000702.1:0-3621 GCA_035694685.1 Pirellulales bacterium | reverse complement strand
CGTGTGGCGACGGGCAGTCTACCACGCCAACATCCCCGTTAATGTACCGCTCGGAGAACAGTTTACTATCACTCACACGAACATCGTTCTAAGCTTCCAATACCGTACTGATACAGGTAGGGTCTGGGGCGTCGGCATTCTCGATAATGCAGGAATCTTTCGTAACTCGATCGGTGCGTTGGATCTGTCTTGCGACGTGACAAAGGCCAAGGAGAAGCTGGGGCCGCCGAAGACGTCAAAGCGATATTCTCCACCTCTCATACTCGAGCGAATCATCTGGGAGAGCGACGATCTCATTTACGTTTGCGAGTTCTACACTGAGCCACACACCTCCTCTCCCCTGACCTACAACGCCGGCGACATGTATAGCCTCGACGTAATTTCGTCGCGGCACGCACCGGAAGAATACGTTCGGCAGTTGCTCAACTCGAAATAACAGTCGGTCGAGTCCCAACCTCAGCCTGCAGGTTAGCGGACGCGATGACAGCGCGCTGCCAACGGGACGCGAGCCTTACTCACTTTGCAGCACCGCTTTGACCAACTCATAGAGCTCGTCGGCCGACAAATCCCGCTTGCCCATCGGCAAATAGACGCTGCGGCGATCGACAATTCGCAACCGGCCGGCGCGCAACTTGGAGAGCTTCTCGATCCGCGGCCGGTCTTTGTAAGTGAACACGACGTAGTCGTCTTCCAGGTGCATCGAGTCGATCTGCCAGGCTTGGGCGAGAATGGCCAGTTCAGCCCGTGTCAGCAGCCGTTCGGCCGTTTTTGGTGGAGGACCAAAGCGGTCGCTCAACTCGGCGGCAAAGTCACTGAGTTCGGCCAACGTGGTGACGCGGGCCAAGCGGCGGTAAAGGTCGATCTTCAGCCGCATGTCAGGCACGTAGGCCCGGGGCAAGTAGGCGTCGCCCGGCAGGTTGACGTTGACTTCAATCGTCAGCTTAGGCGGCAAGTGTTTGAGCTTGCGGACGGTTTTTTCCAGCAGATCGCAATACAGCTCATAGCCGACCGCCGCGATGTGACCGCTTTGCTCCGTTCCCAGAATGTTGCCCGCCCCGCGAATCTCCAGGTCGCGCATGGCAATGGCGAAGCCGGCCCCCATATCGCTGAACTCCTCGATGGCGGCCAGTCGCTTGGCGGCGGTCGAAGTGAGCGAGCGATTGGGATCGACCACCAGGTAACAATAGGCCCGGTGCTTGTAGCGGCCGACTCGCCCCCGCAACTGATGCAGGTCGGCCAGGCCGTACTGGTCGGCGTCGTCGATGAAGATGGTGTTGGCGTTGGGGATGTCGAGCCCGCTTTCAATGATGGTCGTGGCCAGCAGCAGGTCGAACTTATGGTCGATAAAGTCGAGCATCACCTGCTCGAGCTGCCCCTCGGCCATCTGGCCGTGACCGATCGCGATGCGGGCCTCGGGCACGATTTGCTGCAATTGCCAGGCTACACGCTGGATGTCGTGAATGCGGTTGTGGACGAAAAACATCTGCCCGTTGCGGTTCAACTCGCGCAGCGCCGCATGACGGATGAGGTCGGCGTCGAAGCGCACCACGCGCGTCTCGATGGCCAGGCGGTCGGCCGGCGGCGTCTCCAGGTTGGTGATGTCGCGCAGGCCCAATAGCGACATGTGCAGCGTGCGGGGAATGGGCGTGGCCGTGAGCGTGAGGACGTCAACCATTTGCCGGCAGGCCTTCAGCCGCTCCTTCACCGCTACGCCGAACCGCTGTTCTTCGTCGATGATGACCAATCCCAGGTTTTGGAACTGCACGTCGTGCTGCGCGAGCCGATGCGTGCCGATGACTACGTCGAGCGAACCGTCGGCCAGCCGGCTGAGGATTTTCTTCTGTTGCCCCGCGGTGCAAAAACGGCTGAGCACGGCAATCTCGAAGGGAAACTCGGCCATCCGATTGTGGAACGTGCGGCCGTGCTGTTCAGCGAGCACGGTGGTGGGCACGAGCACGGCCACCTGGTAGCCGGCGTCGATCGCCTTGAAGGCGGCCCGCATGGCCAGCTCGGTTTTGCCATAGCCGACGTCGCCGCAGATCAGCCGGTCCATTGGCCGCAGGTCGTGCATGTCGCGCTTGATGGCGGCGATGCCGGTGAGCTGATCGGGGGTTTCGATGTACGGAAACGAAGCGTCGAACTCGCGCTGCCATTCGCTGTCGAGCGGAAAGCTGAGGCCGGTGCGCGAGGCCCGGGCGGCCTGCAGTTCGAGCATGTCGGCGGCCAGATCGTTGACGGCCGATTCGGCAGCCTGCTTTTGCCGCACCCAGCTTTGCCCCCCGATGCGGGCCAGTGTGGGACGGCTCTTTGATCCGCCCACGTATTTCTGCACCAGCTCGATCTTTGAGCAGGGCACGTAGATCTTGGTGCCGCCGTGGAACTCAATCTCCAGGTGCTCTTCGTCCTGTCCCGCTTCGCCGAGCAGCTTAAGGCCGCGATAACGTCCGATGCCGTGGGCCACGTGGACGACATAGTCGCCGTCGCGCAGCTCGAGAAAGCTGTCGATCACGCGGCCGAGACGCCGCCGTGAGGGTCGGCTGAGATCGGCCCGGTGAAACAGCTCGTTGCCGCCGACGAGCACGATTCGGTCGTTGACCAGGCGAAAGCCTGCCCGCAGCCGACCCAACGGAAAATGGAGCTTGCCTTGCGTGGCTAGCTTCGTACCGGCGAAGATGTCGCCCAGCCGCTTGGCTTCGGCGTCGTTCTGGCAGACGACGAACACTTCCTGGCCTTCGCCGGCCGTATCGAGCTCGTGCCGCACCTTGGCGATGTCGCCGCTGAACCTCTCGACCGACTCGACCTTGAGTCGGCAAGTGGTCTCCATGGAGCCGATGGAAATGCTGCTGGCGGTTACCGAAGGGAACTGATAAACGCGTTCGAGCACTGCTTCGAGCGAGTGAACGTCGGCCGGGTGCTCAAGCCTGCCCAGGTAATGGCGTGCTTCGTCTTGCACCAGCGACGGCTCGACGAGCAAGAACCAGCTTTCCGGCGGCAGATACGACGTGAAGAACTCACGGTCGGCTCTCGTCGGCTCCAGCACGGTCAGCTCAATCGAATCGACCGCGCCCAGGCTGCGCTGACTGGCAACTTCGAAACGTCGTATCGACTCGATCTCGTCGCCAAACAGCTCGATGCGCACCGGATCGTACCAGTCGGGGCCGAACAGGTCGAGAATGCCGCCGCGGGCGGAAAACTCGCCGGGCAACTGCACGGCGCTCGTATGCTGAAAACCCTGATCGACCAGCCAGCGGGCGAGGGCCTCGACGTCGACCACGTCGCCCACTGCCAGCCGGCGCGTCTGCCGCGCCAGCGTCTGCTTTTCAGGCACCGGCTGCAGCAAGCCTTGAATGCTGGCCACCACCAGCTTGGGGCATTCACCGCCGCCCAGCATCTTGAGCAGCCGCAAGCGGTCGCCAAAGACGTCGTCGGCCACGCGTTGCTCGCCGGCCAGCGTCTCCCAGGCGGGCAGCCGTTCGGGCTGCGACTCGGTAAACAAGGCCAGGTCGTCGCAGAAATCGTCGATTTCGGCCGGCTGCGGGCAAACGATCACCAATGGGCCGGGAGCGTGCCTGGCCAGCGTCGCCGCCACCAGCGCGCACGACGATCCCCAGACTCCGTCGA
>DASSFG010000701.1:0-5597 GCA_035694685.1 Pirellulales bacterium | reverse complement strand
GCTCGATCGCTCGGCGAGCGATGCCCGGTCGTGTGCGGGCAAGCCCGGCGCCAAAACGGGTGACCTGGAGCGCGAGTTGGCCGAAATGCGGCGGCGGTTGCAAGAAGACAAGCAGAACTTCCAGCAGGGCGTAACGGAGCCGTTGAAATTGCTGGCCGAGATTTATCCGCTGCTCGAAGATCAAGCGCGGTTCGTCGATCTTTACCATCGCCAGCGCGATCTGGCTGAGCGGCTGGCGTCGCTAGCCGGGCAAGGAGGCGAAGATGATCCGGCCCTCAAGGCCCGCATGCGCGACCTGGAGGACGAACAACGCGCGGTACGCGAAGAACTGCAAGACCTTCTCGACGACATTGAAGAGCACGCGGCGCGCGTGCCCGACGGACCCGATTATGAAGATCTGGTGGCTTCGGCCCGCGAGTTCTCGGCCGCCGTGCGGGCCAGCGAAGCCGAGAGCGAAATGCAACGTGCGGAAACGGGCCTGGCCGAGTATTCCGGCAGCAGGGGACATGACGCCGCCAAGCAAGCGGCCGACATCCTCGAGCAATTCATCAAGCGTTGCCAGGGGATGGGTGAAAAGGCGGAGACGGCTTGCCGCGGCCTGCGGTTCTCGCCCAGCGAAAGCTTGCCGAGCGACTGCATGGGTAACACGTTGGCGCAGCTCTTGGCCGACGCCGGCTTTAAGCAGGGCGTGGGAGGGGGCATCGGCGCCGGCGGTGGTTACAGTGCGCGGCGCAGCACGCTCAACAACATCGGGCTATATGGAAACCTGCCGACGCGCGGCAATCCCACGCAAGCCCGCGGCGGGCGGCGCGGGGCGGCGGTCGCCGGCGCCAGTCCGGCCACTTCGGCGGCCGCCGGTTCCTCGGCGGCCAATAGCAGGGCCAGAGCCGCCAATCGCTGCCAATTTGTTCCAGCCGTCGCGTAGTGCCGTGCCCGATCGACATCGAGCTGCGGCGCCGGCGGCGACCCGTTGCCGTAATGCGGCTGCCCGATGCGATAGACGCGCTTCAAATCGTCGAGCAGCTCCTGAGCGATCGCCGGCGTTACGCGCTCGCTGCCCAGCACCTGCCAAAGTGGCTCGTCGGCCCTCAGATCGCGCAGCAAGGTGAAGGAATGAACCAGTTGGATTTCGACGTCCGGACCGTTGGCCTGGTTTTTCAGCTCATCGAACCACGCTATACGTTTTTCCCACGGCAGCCAGGGAAGGGACTTCGCCGCATCGCCCACACGCTTGGGTTCGGCCGCGATCAATTCACGCAGTACCGGCAGCGAGCGGTCTTCCTGTGCCAGCGGCACGAGGGCCAGCGCCGCGGCCCACCGCTCTTCGGGCGAGTGATCGGGAGCGAGCATTTTTTCCAAGGGCGCCGCGAGTTTCTTCGCCCACTTCGGGCGGCCCTCGTCACTGCGCATCTCGGCGAGCCAAGGCTCCCATGGGTCCGGCCCCTTCCGACCGGTCTTGACGGTTTTTCCTGCCGACGGTGTTTCGGCCGGCAAATCCGCGGGCGTTTCCAGTTCGACCTGTGGTTCACGCTGGAGCCCTTCCTCGCCTTCGTCCGCCGGCTCTTCCGAACGGGTTTCCGACTCTGCCATGGTGGCTTCCTCGCCCGAAGTCACCTCCTCATCTTTGCCGTGCCGCCGGATACTCGCCTTCGATTTCGTGCCAAACAGCACCCGTTTCATCCCCTGCCAGAGGACGGCCGCCAAGAGATTGTCATCTTCGTCGATGTCAACCACGCGCTCCTCGAAGTCGTCGACCACCGTATCGAGCGCGATCGGGGCAATCATCTCTTCCGAATACGGACGTTGCTCTTCGAACTTCTTGAAAACCTGCTCGGCCGCGGCCACGCGAACTTTGGCGCTCGGACCGGCCAATGCCTTCTCGAATGCTTCGCCAAGTCCCTCAGCGGACGCGCTGCAAAGACCCACCAGCCCGGCGATGCGGAGCTCGTCGTTGTCGTCGTCGGTCCATTTCCACAGTCGGTCGAGGGCCTTGGTGCGCGTGTGCTGACCGCCGGTCATCGCCTGGGCCGCCGTCTTCGCCAGCTCCGGCCGCTTCTGCGGTTAAACGATGCTTCCGCTTGCGCGTCGCTGAACCCCGAACCCCGAACCCTAGTCCCTAACCCCCGGACCCCGCTCATGATCCGTCCTCTTCGCCTTGCCATCGTACTCGCCCTGCCATTGACTCCTTCTGCCACCGCGTCGGCCCAGTTTGCCGGTGGCATGTCCAGTGTTTCCGCGAACGGCACGGCGGTGATTGAGCGCCCCGCGGAAACGCTCCGCATGGAGGTTGAACTGTCGGCCAAAGGAAAAGACGTGAAAGACGCTCTGGCCAAACTGAAGCAGCGCCGCAAATCGGCCGAAGAGCAGTTGGCCAAACTCGGCGCCGACACGGAATCCATCCGCTTCGGCCCGCCCCAGGTCAATTCGGGCGAAAACGGCCAGCAGCGGCAGATGCAGGTGATGATGCAGCAACGCATGATGCAGCGGCGCGGCAGCCGTCGCTCGAGCCAGAAGCCGGCGGTCAAACCCCCGGTGACCGTCAGTATGTCGCTGGTGGCTCAGTGGAAGCTGAAACCCGTCGATCCCGAGCAAATGCTGATCGCTTCGCACGAGCTCGAAGAGAAAATCAAAGAAGTCGATCTCGCTGGACGCAAGGCCGCTGAAGAGCTTACTCCGGAAGAACAAGAGCTGGCCGAGGAAATGGAAGATGGCTCCCAGCAGGTATTTTATGGCGGCCAGGAGCAGCCACAGCCCGGTGAGCCGCGGTTCGTGTATGTGGCCAAGATCTCGGACGAAGACCGCGCCAAAGCATGCGCCGAAGCGTTTCAACGGGCGAAAGCAGACGCTCAGCGTCTTACCACCGCAGCCCATGCCACCTTGGGAGAATTACAGCAGTTGTCGGACGTCAGCCAGTCGGGCGTCGATCCCGAAGCCTACGAAGCCTGGGGCAACTACCAATATCAAATGGTACAAAGGGCGCAACAGCAAACCGCCAATGAACAGATCGAGGCGATAGGACCGCGTCCAGGCACACTCAAGTACCACGTTACCGTGACTGCTTCATTCACATTAAAATAGCAATGCACGGACCTTTCCGCATTCTTGGCCAATGGTCCACGCTAAAGCGCCTCTTAGTGAGTGCCGCGATGATTGCCGCTGGTTTCGCCATGATCGCCACCCTTCGTCGCCCATTGCGGCGCCCTGGGGAGTGCTGGTGAGAAGTGCGGCCTAACTACCGGCTGGTACCGACTAGCGGCTGGCACAGCGGCGAATTACCGGCGGCGGTTGATTTGGAAGCGGGCTTCACGCAGGGCCTGGTCAAGGGCTTCGTCGCCCGGCGATTCCACGTTGGCGTCGTCGAGATTCGGACGGGCCACGCGATGCGCCACCTGCACGTCGGGCTTCACGCCAATGCCGCTGTAGGGATAACCCTTGGGCGAATAAAACTTGGCGGTCGTCAGCCGCAGCCCGCTGTTGGCCAGGTTCAAGGGGAAGATGCCTTGCACTGACCCTTTGCCATAGCTGGTGGCGCCCACGATCACGCCGCGGCGGAAGTCGCGAATGGCACCGGCGAAGATCTCGCTCGCGCTGGCACTATCGCCGTCGATCAACACGACCAGCGGCACGCGCCAGGTGCCCGGCTCGCGGGCCGAGTAGGTGTAATCTTCTTGCCGGCTGCGTCCGCGGGTGGAAACGATGGTGCCCCGATCGACGAACTTGTCGACCACTTCGACCGACGTATTCAACAGGCCGCCGGGATTGCCGCGCAGGTCGATGATCAGCCCCTTCATGCCCTGACGGTGCAGCTTCCACAAGGCGGTATCAAGGTCGCGGGTGGTCGTCTTCTGAAAGCAAGTGAGCCGAATGTAGGCCACGCCAAAACTCTCGTCGATCAGCCGGGCATCGTCGATGCTGGGCACTTCCACGTGCTCGCGACGCACGCGCACCTGCCGCGGTGATTGGCCCGGCGTGGCGGCCGTGACCGTGACGTAGGTACCTTCTTTGCCTTGCAGCAGGTTGGCGGCCTGGTCGGTGGTCAGCTCGGCGGTCGAACGGCCGTCGACGGCAACGATGCGATCTCCGGCCACGATGCCCGAGCGTTGTGCCGGGCTGCCCGCGATGACCTTCACGATCAACAGCGCCCCCTGGTCGGCTTTGAGCTCGACACCCAGGCCGACGAAGTTGCCCTCGATCTGCGAGTAAACTTCGTTCAACTGCGAGGAAGTAAGGAAGGCGGAGTAGGGATCGAGCGAGTTGGTGGCGCCGCACACGTACTCGTGTACGGCGGCGGCTTCGGGCAGCCCCAGCTCGTCGTGGCAGATGCGGGCGGCCGTCGAAGCGACCTCGAGAGCGGCATGACGGCTATTGACCTGAGCGGTCGAAGCGCGGGTTGGCAGTTCGCGGCGCACTCGGTCGATGCGAGCGCTGCTCACGCCGGCGAGGTTCGCCTCGGCAAAGAGGGGATCGGCGAGCGCCACTTGCAGACTGGTGTGACCAAAATCCGCCAGCCGGCGCCAATCGGGGGCGTCGACGTAATGGGCCTGAATTTTCAGCAGCACCTCGGAATAAAGGTCGAGAGCTTGCCGCGACGAGAGACCGGCAATCGTGTCGCGGAAGCTGCGGTCGCCATAGCGGCGGGCCAGGTCGTAGTGAATGCGGCAAAGTTGCAGCCGCTGCTCGATATGTCGGGCCGCGGGGTGTTGCCGGTGGGCGTCTTCATAGATGGTCAGCGCTTCGCCCCAGCGATGCTCGCTTTCCAACCGCTGCCCGCGGTTGAGCAATTCGGCGATCTCGGTGTCACCGGCGGCAACGGCCGACGAGGTGGCGGCGGTTTGCTGGGCCGAAAGTGGGGAAAGGAACGAAACGAGCGCCAGGCAGCATGCCCCGGCGACAGCCAAGACCCTTAATCGCATGGTGTTCACATCTCTTCGCGGGAGTGACAGACGCTAACCGAAGCGTGCGCTACAGGGATGAGCCCGGCGAGGGCGCCCACCCGCAGCATTGCGGCAGGAACCGTGTCTTACGGCGTGGTATGTCAGGGACTACAAACGGCTCGCCGAAAAACGGGTCCAGAATTCCGGCTAAAAGAGTATAGTCCACAAACGGGCGGTGGTCAAAAGCCTGGCATAAAAAGAGCGGCTTGATCTTCTTCACGGCCCCGAAAAACGGGATAAACGGCCCCCCGCGCGCCGGCGATGACGGAGGTAGCAAAAAAAAGACCGGACTGGCCAAGCGTTTGGCCAGCGCGGCGGGGGCGAGTAGTCGGCGCATGGAGTCACTCCTGGGAACGAGCAATTCAGTTCGTGAGGGCAATGACGAACAGTCAGCTTGCGACGAATTGTCGCCGGCTGCCGAACATGCCGCAAGAAGCGCCCCCGCGAGTCACCGTGAGAATTGCTCAGCGGAACTCGGCGGTGGTCAGCGAGAACGCGACGACGTAGGCGTCGGTTGCCAAATCCCTTGGCGAGCGGCTCAACAATCGGTCCTACGCGGCAGCGAAGGAAGTGGTTCACGTCGAAAAAATCTGGCAAAGTGGTCTTGACCGCTATTTGGCCTGCGGGTATTTAACGGCCCTCTTCTGCCAAGCTCTGTAAGAC
>DASSFG010000700.1:0-3047 GCA_035694685.1 Pirellulales bacterium | reverse complement strand
CGATGTATTCACGAGCGGCGGCGAGCATGGCCGGCAGGTCGGCGGAAGAGCTGGCCGGACCGGTTTCAGGCAGCAAGTCCAGCGCCGCGGGCGATTCGAGCTCGCGTGGCCGGGCCGCGGCGCTTTCGATCAGCACCCAGCGGGTCGACGAAAACCGGCCAAGCGTTTCAGCAAGCTGCCGGCGGGCGGCCGCCAGCTTCGATCGCGCGCCGGACGAGTCCTGCATGCTGGGCGAGCGGTCGAGCAAGATGATCGTGGTGTCGGCGCGGCCGGCCGTGAGCCAGCCCATCCAGCCGCTGGCCAATGGGCGGCTGACGACAAACACGAGGCAGGCGATGGCCAACATCCGCATCAACAGGATCAGCCATTGCCGTAGCCGCGCCAGGCCGCGCGACATGCGGTTGGCCTGCAAGAGGAACATCATCGCGCCCCAGCGAATGGTGCGGTAGCGTAGTTGATTGATGAGATGGATGACGATCGGCAGCGCCGTGAGCGCCAAGCCTGCCAGCAAGATCGGGTGCAGGAATGTCACGACTGCCTCATTGAGGGTTTAGGGGGGTCAGGGTTTAGGGGGTTGGAAGTGTCGTTTAACCCATCGGCCCGCGCGATGGTTGCCGACGCGCGGGCCGCTGGCCCTGCGGTTAAACGAGGCTTCCGCTTGCGCGTCCCCTAACCCCTAGCCTCTAACCACTTGCCACTTGCCACTTCACCGTGCGCCTTGTCTTCGTGTTCTCTGCGTGAGAAAACGTGCCAATACCTGCTCGTAGTCGTCGCTCAGATTCACGCGATGGTAGTCGATGGCCGATTCCAGCACGATCTGCTTCAGGCGTTCGAGATACTGGCGGACCGCGGCCAGGTAACGCTCGGCGATGGCGTTCGGCTCGGCAAAGATCGACGTCCCGCCTTCCAGGTCGACGAACCGCATCGGGCGGCGAAAGTCGAAATCGAGCTCCTGCGGATCGAGCAGGTGAAACACCGCTACGTCGTGCTTGCGAAAACGCAAGTGCTCGAACGACCGTCGCATTTCCTCCGGCTCGACGAACAAGTCGGACACGATCACGATCAGCGCCCGTTGCCGCACCGTCTCGGCCAATTCGTGCAAGGCGGTGGGCAATTGCGTGGGACCGCGCGGACGGGCCGCTTCGAGCACGTCGAAGACCGCCGAAAGATGCGCCGGATTGCGCCGTGGAGGAATGTTGCGCATCACGCCCCCTGCCACGCAGGTCAGGCCCACCGCGTCGCCCTGCAAAAGCGCCAGATAACCCAGCGCGCCGGCGATGCGCCTTGCAAACTCGATCTTGGTTACGCCGCGCGAGCCAAAATCCATCGAGCCGCTGGTATCGAGTACCAAACAACAGCGCAGATTGGTGTCGGCCTCGAATTCCTTGACGTAATAGCGGTCGCTGCGTCCGTAGGCCCGCCAATCCATCCGCCGCAAATCGTCGCCCGGCACGTACTCGCGGTATTCAGCGAACTCGACGCTCGAACCTCGGTGAGGGCTTTGGTGGCGGCCCGACACGGTCCCTTGCATCGGCTGCCGCGCGAAGAGCGGAATGCCCGCCAATCGGGCGAGAACCTTTGGCTCGAGAAAAGTGCGCGGGGCTGTTTGCATGTTACGTTTTCGCTGGAGATTGCGCGGGCTGAGAATGACGAATGACGAAATCCGAATGACGAAAGAAGCCCGAATGACGAAGCCCGAATGTCTAGTGGCCACCACCATCGTCATTCGTCATTCGGATTTCGTCATTCTTTCGTCATTCGTCATTGGGCATTCGTCATTGTTCCTCATCGGTCTCTTCAATCAAGCGGCGCACGATCTGCCCGCTGTCGATGCCTTCGGACTGCGCGGCGAAAGTCGTGATGACGCGGTGCGTGAGCACGGGCAAGGCTACGTCGCGCACGTCTTCCAGCCGCACCATGTAGCTGCCGAAGAGCGCGGCGCGGGCCTTAGCACCCAACACCAGATACTGCACGGCCCTCGGGCCGGCGCCCCAGGCGACAAAGGGCTTTAGCCAACCGGGCGACGTGCTTCCCTTGGGACGCGTGCGGCGCACAAGCCGCGCGGCGTAAGCGTAAATGTGGTCGGGCACCGGAATGCGCCGCACCAGGTTCTGAAAGGCGATGATCTGCTCGCCAGACAGCAAGTGTGCCAGCTCCGGCAGGGTTTCGCCGGTGGTGGTGCGGGCAATTTCGATTTCTTCCACTTCGCTGGGGTAGTCGACCTCGATGAGGAACATAAAGCGATCGAGCTGGGCCTCGGGCAAAGGATAGGTGCCTTCCTGCTCGATCGGGTTTTGCGTTGCCAGCACCATAAACGGCGCTTCAAGCCGCGACATTTTTCCCAGCACCGTGACCTTGTGCTCTTGCATGGCTTCGAGCATGGCCGCTTGCGTCTTGGGCGGCGCGCGATTGATTTCATCGGCCAGCACGACGTTGGCAAAAATCGGTCCGTAAACGAACTGAAACTCGCGCCGGCCGCCGCTCACGTCCTGCAAGATATCGGTGCCGGTGATGTCCATCGGCATCAAGTCGGGCGTGAACTGGATGCGGCTGAACTTGAGGGACAGCGTTTCGGCCAGCTTGCTCACGAGCAACGTTTTGGCCAGACCCGGCACGCCCATCAGCAAGGCGTGCCCACGGGCGAACAGGCAAATCGCCAGGCGTTCGATCACACGCTCTTGGCCGACGATCACCCGGCCGAGTTCGCGCCTGAGCCGGTCGTAGGTTTCGCGGAGCGAGTCGATCGCCGCCACGTCGTCGCCGCCCAGCCGTTCAACCGCTTGCGCTTCGTTTGCCATCTTTCCTTCCGCTGAGACGTGATGATCCTATGATAAGGCATCACCTCGTCAAAACAAGAGTGGCTTACCCTCGCCCCGCAGAATGCGCAAGACGTTGTGCTACGACGTTGTCAGCCCAAACTCGCGAAACAGCCGTGCCAAGCGAATTTGAAGCTGGTCTCTCGGTCGCAGCACATTTAGGGTGCCCTCCTCTTCTTGCGATTCGAAAGGCTAATACTTCTTCAGCTCCTGCTCGAGAGCGGCCACCGC
>DASSFG010000699.1:0-3704 GCA_035694685.1 Pirellulales bacterium | reverse complement strand
GAAGCGCGCGACCGCGCCGACTTGGAGGTCTTGACCGACCTGCGCGAGCTGCCCTTCGACGCCGCGGGGAATCTGCCCCGACACGTGTGAAGCGCGGCCGTCGTAATTCCGTCGACCACGTCTCGCACGGCTCTCCGCCATTTGACAGGCCGGGGTTCGGTGGCGTCATGGTGCGAGGTTACAATTGATTCGACCCTCGAAACTCAACGAAATTTCATGCCTACGGCTGAAAGCGTCTATCAAACCAGCGTGGCTGCGCTACCAAAATCCGAGCGATTGAAGCTGGCCGCGCTCATCCTCGACGAATTAGCGGTTTCGGCGGGCGCCGCGCTTGATTTCAGCGATTCCTGGAGCGAACAAGACGAGCGCAACGTCACGGCCTACGCCGCCGATTATGCCGCGCAGTCCTTTGGCGCGGAGCCGGATTGTGCCTGACGCGGGCGACATCGTCGTGGCCGATTATCCCGGCGCCATGGGCCTTAAACGCCGACCGGCCGTCGTGCTCTCGTCTTCCACCTACCACGCCACTCGCCCCGACGTGATTCTTGGACTCATCACCAGCCAGACAACCAGCGCCGTGGGAGCACCGGACTGGCCTGCGCAAAATTACCGACTTCAGGCACAAAACCACGGCGACGGTTTGTGTCGGGTTTTGTTCCGCGCCGCCTCGCTGCGGCAAGCCCTGGTTGTTCTACACATTCGGTGCAGACAGCCACGACCCCTGCCAGCTCGTCTGGCAGGTGAAGAAGTTTGGCGGGCTAAGGTGCGCCGCTGGGCGACCGTTTGCGACCCCTGCCAGCTCGCGGTCTGTGAAGAAGTTTGCCGGGCTGTAACAAGCTAACCAACTTAGCTTGGCAAACTTGCGCTCCCGGCAGGTGGCGGCATCGTGGGCTGCTCCGTGTCTTAGCCTGGCAAACTTGCGCTCCCGCCGGGCAAGCGGTCTGTTGATCTAGTCGCCGACCGGCGGTCGACGCGGGGCGCCGGAGACCGCGAGTCGCAGTTTTTTCAAGCGGTCCGCTGCGCGCCGGCGGGTGAACAGTGAGCGTTAGGCCGCGTTTTCGGACGCAAATCTCGCCGCCCAGCCGTATCCCTCGGCGCGCATCCTCCCTATATTCCTTATCCTTCCGTTCCGGCAGCCAATTCGTCGAAGTCGGCGCGCATTCGCCCTATCGCCCGCACCAACTTGCCGATGTTGAACGCCGTTACTGCCCACGTCCATTCCGTTTTTACCTTCTCGGAACCACGTAGCAGAAATCGCCGCATGTCCATCACCGCCTTTAAAATGGCAAACGTCGTCTCCGCCATGTGAGGCCGTCGATTGTAAGTCTGCCGGCCAGCCTCGCTCGCCATCCGCGCCGCCATCCGCTCACGCGCATCCTCATAACGGTCGCGCGTGATGGTACGGCCATGCTGGGCGCTCACATCCAAACAGACCGCCGCCAACGGACAACCCACACAGTGCGAGTTGCGGTAAATCCGCAATTGAATTCGCTCGCCGTTGCGATCAGCCGGCTTCGTCTTTTCAAACGGCATCGCATGACCTTGCGGACAATAATAAACATCGCGGTCGGCATCGTAGACGAAGCTCGACTTGGCCAATTGCTTTCGCCCGTTGCGCGGCAGATTGGCCCACTGCTCCTCCGGCACGGGCTGCGTCGGATCGGCGCGGCAGGCCGGATTGCCCGGCTGCGGCTGGCTCGATTCCACAGGAGCGTATCCCTCGATTCCAAGCTGCTCCAACTGCTCCAGAACGGCGCCGCTATTATTACCGCTGTCCGTCAGCGCCTTTTCAGGTCGCTCGCCCAATATCTCTTCAATTCGCTCCAGCCCCGCCAAAAAGGCCGGCGTCTCGTTGACCTCACTCAACACGTCGGCATCGACGACGAACCCGCAATGCCCGTCCGTGATCGCCGTGGGCGTATAGTTGGGCGCATAGCCGCCTTCCTTATTCGGCATGACGCGCGAATCGGTGTCCGTGATCGGGATTTGGGCCGCGTTTTTCTCTGGGTCGGTTCCCTTGCGTTTTCGAGCTTCATCGGCCGCGCGAGCCTCGTCCAGAGCCTGCTGTAACAGCTCGCGTCGCGCCTTCACATCAGCAAGCTCGTCGGGCAAGCGCGTGGGAGAATCTGCCTCACCGTCGAGCGACAATTGCCGGTCGGCGGCATCCGCCTCGGCCATCAGCTGGTCAAACAAGGCATCGAGGGCCACCAACTTTTCCTCGATGGTCTTGGCGGTGAGCGTCTTGTAGCGGCTGTTGCTGGCGCGGACCCGTGTTCCGTCGAAGGCCACCTCGCCCAAGCGGATCAATCCGATCCGCATGGCAATCTTGCAGACTTGGCGGAACAAGCCTTTGAGCGGCCCGGCGAACCGGGTACGGAACTTGGCGATTGTGGTATGGTCGATTTGACGACCTTCGACCAGCCACATGAACTCCAAATTGCAATGGCACTGGTATTCCAACTTGCGGCTCGATCGGATGCCCCGGCAGAGTCCATATAAAATGACCGCGGCAACCCAGCGAGGATGGATGGGGGGCTGTCCGACTTTGCCGTTGTATTCGGCTTCCCACTGCGACCACTCGGCGCTGGCCAAGACTTCGTCGAACAGCCGAACCTGGCTGTCGTCTTGGATCATCTCGTCGAGCGTGGGCGAGAACAGAGTGCTCTGATGCCGACTGAGCGGGGCGTCGGCCCAATAATCCTGCGTTGCCATCGCGATCCGTCGGGTTGGTACAATGTCCGAATGCCGCAGCCGTCGCAGTCTATCCGCGCCGACGATTAAATCAACAGACCGCAAGCCGGCAGGGGGCGAGCCTTCGTGCGATGTGTTGATCACCCTGAGATAAGCCCCGTGCGTGACGGAACAAAACGAACGTGCAGGCGGCGTGTCCGCGAAGCCGCATTTTGCGCAGGCCAGCAACAGACTATACACTCCAAGACTGGCCGGCCGCGGGGCTTCATCTTCCGTCGGCGTTCCGCGCATTCTTGATGACGCTCCCGCGATCCGCTGTTTCCGCTAAGATCGGCAGCCTCACGAAACGCGATCTCGATGCCGTTCGCGCGCGTGTCAAGACGGCACTCACGGATTTGCAGCCGCCGCCGTCCGCCGCACCTTAGCAGTCGTCCCTTCAAAGCGCTGCTCTGCATTAAATGCCCTTCAGCAGATAGCGCCTGGCGCGCAGCAGCACTGTCTAATGAAGGGATTTCCTGACTCGCCGCCGGACGGTCGGCAGGCGTTGCGCAGCCGCGGCGGGGTATTACTCCGCGGCCTCCGTTTCGTCGTCGATCTCCACCGGCTCGCCATCATGGTCGCGCTTTTGAACATCCCAGACGCGCGCCGAATTCGTAGCGACCAGGTCGCCTACGGACAAGCCTTCGAGAACCTCCCGTTGATCGCCCGACTGCGTACCGAGCCGAACGCTTGTCTCACGGAGCCGGCCGTCGACGAGCCGAAAGACCAACGTGCCTAGAGCGGTCCTGAAGATCGACTTTTCAGGAACCGCGATCACGTCGCGGTGTGTTTCGATCGGAATGCTCAGCCTGCCATGCATGCCCAACCGCAGATGGCCCTCGCGATTGTCGAGGTCGACTTCCGTGCGCAGAGTTGCGGTTTTCGGGTCGATCGAATAGGCCACCCGGCTGACCTGGGCCTCGAACTCCCGGCCACGTAGCGCATCGAGCGTGACGGTGGCCGAATCGCCACGT
>DASSFG010000698.1:0-5484 GCA_035694685.1 Pirellulales bacterium | reverse complement strand
CCGGGCGAAAATAGGCCCCGCCGCAACTCGTTCTTTTCCACTAGGCAATCGAGGTATTGGGTGCCAATGCCGAAATAATTGAGCAGCGTATTGCCTTTGACTGGCGCCCCCATGCCAAAAATCCGCTTGTTTTGCCGCTTGGCGTTGCCCAGGTACTCCAGGTTATCGGCTTTCATCCGCTCGATGCGTTTGGCCAGAATGCGGTAGGCCGACACCTCATTCGCTCCCGCGTCCTCTTCTGCGTGCAGCAGTTGTGTCAACCGATCGCTCTGCTTGCGGCGTCCCTTGTGCGTCACAAAGCCGATGACCGACCCGCCGTGAATGGGCGCCACGTAGGCGTCGAACAGCGCCAGGCCATGCCGCTTGAGCAACACGTCGATGGTGGCCAGATTGTAATAGAGCAAGTGTTCGTGATAAATCTGGTCGAAGGCCACGTTCTCCATGATCCGTTTCATGTAGAGAAACTGCACGACGAACACACCGTCGTCGGCCAGCAGCTCACGGATGCCGTCGGTCACTGAGTGCAGCTCTTCCAGGTGAAAAAAGACGCCGGCGGCATTGATCACGTCGAACTTGCGCCGCAACCGCCGGGCGACTTCAAGGTTGAAAAACTCATTGAGCGTCTGGATGCCCGCATCGTTGGCCAGGCGGGCCGTGGTCTTCGAGCTTTCGACGCCGAGCACCTCGTAGCCAAGGTCGCGGTAATGCTTGAGCTGGGTGCCGTCGTTCGAGCCGATGTCGAGCACCGACTTGGTCTGTTTGACGGCGATAAAGCGGCTATCGACTTCCTGTGCGATCTGGCGAAAGTGGTCCGAAAGCGACCGCGTCACGCCCGACAAGTAGGTGTGGTCGCCGAACATCGTCTCTTTCTTGACGGTGTAGTCGAGCTGCGCGGTGCGGCAATCGTGACAATAGAGGACTCGGAGCGGGTAAAACGGTTCTTTGCCCACCTCTTCCGCCTTGAGGAAGTGGTTGCACCAGGGCTGCTGGCCCAGGTCGATGACCGGCTCCAACCGCCGCGAATCGCAGACGCGACAGACCGCCTCGGGGGCGGGTGCGAGGGGAACGACAACGGGCAAAGTCTGCAAGGCAGGAGCGACAATCGGCTGAGTCGTCATTTTTATACGGCTATGCTGTAAGACCGAAGTGCCCCGGCCGGCTTCGTTGCGTGCGGTGCTTTCGTTCGTCCGAAGGTTCGCGCCGAACGGCGCAAAGGAGGGGCAGGAGGCTAGACACCGTGGGCGAAACGTATCGCCCATGCCAAAAGGGGGCAAGAGCAGTTTTTGTACGCTTCGACGCACACCGGGATAAACCCGGATCGGGGCGGAACAAAACCAGTGTCAGGCGGACGCGCGGAACGAGCGACATTTTGCAGAGCATACTCCCACTCTACGCGTCTCGCTCGCTCCCTCCGGCCACGCACGTCGCCACGACGAGGTCGCCGGTCACGTTGAGCACGGTGCGGCACATGTCGAGCAGGCGGTCGATGCCCATGATCAGGCCGATGCCTTCGCCGGGCACGCCGACCGATTGCATCAGCACGACAATCAGCGGCAACGAGCCGCCCGGCACGCCCGCCGTTCCCACACCGGCCAATACGGCCATCAGCACCACTTGAAGCTGCTGGCCCACGGACAGGTCGAGTCCGAACACTTGGGCCAGGAAGAGCACCACCACGCCCTCGTAGAGCGCCGTACCGTTCTGGTTGCCGGTGGCGCCCACAGTCAGCACGAACCGCGAAACTTCTTTGGGCAAGCGGAGTTCTTCTTCCGCCACTTTGATGGCCGTCGGCAGCGTGGCGTTGGACGACGAGGTGCCGAAGGCCACGAGCATCGCTTCGCGCACGTTGCGAAAGAAAATCCACGGCCGAACACTGCTGAACACGCCTAATACCAGCGGGTAAGTCACCAGCAAGTGCAGGGCCAGCCCGGCGACGACGGTGACCACAAACCAGGCCAGCGTCACCAAAATGTCGACGCCAAGATGAGCGGTGACGGTGAAGACGAGGCAGCCGGCGCCCAGTGGCGCCAGCCGCATCGCCCAACCGATCACGATCATCGACACCGCGTTCAGGCCTTCGAGCCAGCCGACGAGCGTGGCGCAGCGCTCGCCGCCAGCCGCGATGGCGGCGCCAAACACCAGCGAAAAGACCATCACCGCCAGCATGCCGTTGCCCTTCGAGCTGCCGTCGATCGCGCCCACCATTTCTTGCAGCGGGTTCTGTGGCAGCATGTCGACAATCACGTCGCGCAGCGGCTTCGCGGCTCCCGCTTGAGCGACGCTGACCTTGGCCCGCGAAAGATAACGGGCCTTGATCTCTTCGGCCTTTTCCGGCCGCAGCGACTTGCCCGGCTTCATCACATCGACCAGGGTCGTGCCGATGGCCACCGCCGAACCAGACAAGACGGCCGTGAAGAACAACGTGCGCAAGCCGAGCCGGCCTAGGCGGCGCACGTCGCCGATCTCGACCACCGCCAGCGACAGCGCGGAAAAAACCAACGGCAAAACGACCATGAACATCAGCCGCAGGAAGATCTGCCCGACCGGCTCAACCAGGTTGCCGGCGGCCCACTCCAGCGAATCGTGCAGGCCGTTGGCGTTCACGTCGAGAGGATTGTGGTGGCCAGGCGTAACGGGCTGTCGGCACAGCCAGTTCGCCGTCAGCCCGAGCGAGGCGCCCACCACGAGTCCAATCAGGATCTTCGTATGCAGCGCCACGCGGCGACTGGGAACTGGTCGATCGTCCGTCGTCACAATGCCTCAAGTCGTCGGGAGTGGCGTTCTCGGCTTCGTCGCGGGCTGGTCACGGTCGACTTTCCCTGTTAGCCGGCGTCAAACGGCCGGTGCGCCATCATACCGGACGCAGTGAGGCCGATAGCTTCGCTGAAGTGGGGCGGTAAGAATCACACAGTCTGCTTGCCCATTTTCGGGAATAACCTTCCGCCATAAACCGCGGAGTCGCCGAGCATCTCTTCGATGCGCAGGAGCTGGTTGTACTTGGCGACGCGGTCGGTGCGCGAGAGTGAGCCGGTTTTGATCTGCCCGGTCGAGAGGCCCACGGCTAGGTCGGCAATCGTGGCGTCTTCGGTTT
Source organism: Pirellulales bacterium (assembly GCA_035694685.1). Classification (GTDB taxonomy): domain Bacteria; phylum Planctomycetota; class Planctomycetia; order Pirellulales; family JAICIG01; genus DASSFG01. The sequence continues at coordinate 2,393 of DASSFG010000698.1, read as the reverse complement.
CGCCGCTGCGATGGCTGGAAATGCTGGTGTAGCCGTTCCGCCGCGCCAGCTCGATGGCCTCAATCGTCTCGCTCAACGTGCCGATCTGGTTGACCTTGATCAGGATGCTGTTGGCGATGCCGCGATCGATGCCTTCCTGCAGCCGCCGGGTGTTGGTCACAAACAAGTCGTCACCCACGAGCTGCACCTTCGAGCCGCAGCGCTCGCTGAGTAGCTTCCAGCCGTCCCAGTCGTCTTCGCTGCAGCCGTCTTCGATCGAGCAAATCGGGTACTTGTCGACCCAGCCGGCCAGCAGATCGACCATGGCCGACGAATCGAGCCCGCGGCCGTCCATGGAATAGGTCTTCTTCTTGGTGTCGTAAAGCTCGGTGGCGGCGACGTCGAGGGCGATGGCCACCTGCTCGCCGCGGCCGAGCTTGTAACCCGCCTGGGCGACGGCGTCGCTAATCAGGTCGAGCGCTTCGGCGTTGCTCCCCAGGTCGGGAGCAAAGCCGCCTTCATCACCGACGGCCGTCTTGTAGCCCTTCTTTTGCAGCACTTTCTTCAGATTGTGGAAAATCTCCACGCCGCAGCGCAGGGCATCGCTGAATTTGTCGAAGCCCAGCGGCATGACCATGAACTCCTGCACGTCCACTTTGTTGTCGGCGTGGGCGCCGCCATTGACGATGTTCATCATCGGAGCGGGCAACAGCCGGGCCCCCGCGCCGCCTAGGTAGCGGAACAGCGGCAGCCCGCAGTAATCGGCCGCCGCATGGGCCACCGCCAGCGATACACCGAGCACGGCGTTGGCCCCCAGGTTCTTTTTGTTCGGGCTGCCATCGAGCTCGATCATCCGCCGGTCGATCGCCGCCTGCTCCAAGGCGTCCTGGCCGATCAGCTCATCCGCCAGCTTCTCGTTGACGTTGGCCACCGCCTTCGATACCCCTTTGCCGAGATACGTCTTGCCGTCGCCATCGCGCAACTCCCATGCTTCGTGAACGCCGGTACTCGCGCCGCTGGGCACGGCCGCGCGGCCAAACGAGCCGTCGGCCAGCCGCACGTCGACTTCGACCGTGGGATTGCCTCGGCTATCCAGAATCTGCCGACCATGAATATCGACAATCAAAGAGTTCATCGTTCTTCTCGCTGAAGGTTTCGTTTCGCTTGCGTAATCAGTCCGGTTGCAACGGGCGCGTGCCGGCCGAATGCCCGACATTGTGCCGGATTGCTACCGGATTGGCTATCCCTGGCAAGGCAACTCGCGAGCTTGTCATGCCCCTATGCGAGCGGTAATCTGACCTCCATCGCATTTCTGCATCGGCCTTAGCTTTGCTCAATCGTGGAAGCACCTCTCGAGTCCGAACCGGTTCAACCGCTGCTGACAGGCGACGCGCCATCCGAGGCAGGCGCCGCCGCGGAGCCGGAGCAAATCGTTATCGAGAGCCGCGGGCGGCGAGGTCCGCTGGCGCCGCAAGCCCGTGATTTCGATGCCTTGGCCCTGATATTGAAGGTCGTCGGCGTCTATACGACGTTTTGCTCCCTGCTCTTTCTCTTGGCAGGTGCTCCCTACGCCGGGCTGAGCCACTACCCCTATGGCTGGGCTGCGCTCGCCATGGGATTCTTTTTCGTCGCCGCCGGCTACGGACTGGCGGCCTATCAAACCTGGGCCTGGTATGCCGCGGCGCTGGTCATGCCGGTGTTTGTGGTTGGGTTCTCGATCCTCAGCGTCATCGAGATGGCGACGAATATGTTCTGGTTTTACTTCTTGCCATTTCCGGCGGTGTTCACCATCTACGTGCTGTGGGTGCTGTTTTCCAAAGGGGGCCGCGCGCGTTACCGGTTTGCGGGCGAAGCGCGCCGCCGGGCGAAGTCTAACCCCGATAGCGTCGCCGGCCGGCTCTACCGCCGCCGGTAAAGAGCGCCGATAAACGACGCCGCTCGCCTGTGGCGAGCGGGAGGCGTCAGCCTCCCGGTAATGTGGATTTCTTGAGGATCGTGACGCCGTCAGGTTTGCCCACGAACTACCGGCACGCTTACGCGTTCCGCTCGCCTTGGCGAGCGGGAGACGTGCGGCCGCGGTTCATTATCCGAGGCGGTTGTAGTATTCCGGCGAAGCGAGAAAGCCGGCCAGGACCGCCTCTTCGCTCGCGCCCTCGGCAAGACGGCCGACGTTGTAGTTCAAGCCCGCGGCGTCGGCCGGGCGGTTCAAGTAACGCAGATAAAACGACCCCACCAGGTCTTGCCGATATTCCGTACTCGACATCGTCTGGGCGGCGATGGTCATGCGGCTGGCGCCCGCGGCCAGTTCGGCGTTAATCGCCGCCTGGGCACCGCTGTCGATGGCACGGCCAAACAGGTCGTGGTACAGAGCACTGCCAAAACCCGACGGTGTGCCGCCATGAAGCTGGTAGTAT
>DASSFG010000697.1:0-2406 GCA_035694685.1 Pirellulales bacterium | reverse complement strand
GCACGACGCGACGCCGGCCGCCTCCTACAAGAACTTGCGACTCCATCTCTCGACCGGTAGGATGCGCTTATGCTGGGTCTCCGGTGCTTGACCACAAACGGCCTTATGTGCGTATCCAGCAGTAGAATTTGAGCTGCCCGTTTTCGCCTGGCCGCGTCATTGAAGGGCCAGTTGCGGCGCTTTGCCTTTACCAGTCATGCGAGCTTTTATTACCGGCATCACCGGCTTCGCGGGCGGCTTTTTGGCCGAGCATCTGATGTCCTGCGGTGATGATGTGTCAGGCTGCTCCCGTCGGGGAGAATGGCCGGACTGGGCCGGCGACGACCTCCACGGGGTGAAGCCCACGGCATGGGACGTGGGCGAGAACGCGAGCGACGAAATACGTTCCGCCGTTACGGACTTTGCACCCGACTGCATCTATCATCTCGCCGCCCTGAGTGTTCCGAGCGATTGCGGCGGCACGGAGCCGACCGAACGGGCACTCGAAGTCAACGTACGCGGAACCGAGCGCGTGCTCGATCTGGCCGCCTCGCTGCCGCGCCCACCCCGCGTCGTGTTCGTCAGCACCAGCCACGTCTATGGAAAGGGAACGAAGGAGCGTCCCTACTTCGACGAACGTACGCCGCCTGGTCCACAACGCGCCTACGGCAAAACCAAGCTCATGGCCGAAGAAGCGGTGCGCCGCGCGGTGGTGAAGCGCGGTCTCGATGCGGTCATCGCGCGTGCTTTTCAACACACTGGCCCACGGCAGGAGCCGCGGCTGATGCTGCCGGAGTGGGCGCAACAAGCTGCCCGGCCCGCGAACGACCACATACAAATCAAGCACCCCGACACCTGGGTCGATTTGACCGACGTCCGCGACGTGGTGCGCGCCTATCGCCTGTTGGCCCAGCGCGGCGAGTCGGGCGAAAGCTACAACGTCGGTTCGGGCGTAGCGCGTCTTGCTCGTGACATTGCCGGCATGCTCGTCAAGCTGGCCGGTCCGTCGAAGAAGCTCATCGAGCCGCAGCCGAGGCCGCCCGAAAAGTTCGATCCCATCGCCGACATCCGCCGCTTGCAAGCGGCGACCGGCTGGCAACCGGGGATCGCCTTGGAAACGACCATCCGCGACACGTTGGAATACTGGCGTCGGTAAGCGCGACTGGCGGCGAGCGGCCGTCCTTTGCACCTGGCTCGTCACGATCACGCAAAGCGACATCAAGGGGCGTTCAGGCTTCGTCCCGCCAGCCCAAATGGCGATCGTGCATGCCAAGACGGCGGCGAGGGCCAAGGCGATCGGCGGATGGCCATGATGGATGTGGCGGTCTACTCCTTGTCTCCGCGTCCGCGTGTCTCCTTGTCTCCGTGTCGCCACAAACGGCCCTCGCACGCCCGAGGAAAACCTTTCGGCTGCCTGCAATGCCAGCGTGATACGTTTCTCGGGCGTTAGCTTCCCCGTGGCGAACATCGCCTTGAGGGCGAGATCAGCACCGCAGCCAACCGCCATGAACTCATCGACCGAACGACCGAACGGCCGACTTGGAAGTCGCGGCCGACAAAGAAGAGTTCCCCTTGGTAGCCGACAAGGAATTGAGAGTTTCCTGTTTCGACTCCGTTGTCGTTTTCCAGCACTCTGCCCCTCCTCATGCACTCCCTTCCGGCGTTGATGAAGGTCGTTGCCATGAACTGATGAAGATCGACCCGAGGGTCGTGGTCAGGCGGAGTGAACGAGTAGCGGAGCAGTTGCCCCATTCTGAAAGAACCGCTGAACCCAAAGACAAACGGGCCGTTCGCGAAAACCTTCTCGTCAGCCCGAACCGTTTGACTCCAGCCAGCGGTGCCAGCCGAATCGCCACCTAGGCTGCGTCGAACTCGACGAGAAGGTCGGCCCGCTCGGTGTGCTCCAACGGTGGACCGGCGCGTCGAGGCGGGCGGATTCGGCAAGGGAGCATGTCGTCGCTGGTACAGGTGAGCCGTTTCGCCACCATCCGGCTTTATGCCGGGGGAGCGGTGATTGAACGCCAGAACGCGCGCCGCGCGCCTCCTCCTCCCTTTTTGCATCGTTGTGCCCCCGCCTCGTTGGCCGCCGCGACGCGGCGGCCAACGAGGCGGGGAAGAGGAAGCTTCTTCGCGGCCGGTTTCTGGCGGTCAATCATGCGCTCAACCGAGATGAACTCGGTTGGGGCGGCGACGGTGTGTCGTTCGCGCAGTGCGGGTTTAGCGCAGCGATTGGCTTTCTCACCCGGCAACGGCACGACGGAGCGTGCCTGCTCCTTTACGCGGCGGTCACTATTTTCGCCTTCGCTACGAGAGGTTGTGCGGCGAGCGTAGAGTAGGCCTCACGCTGGAGCGTGAGGAAACCCCCGTTGCGTGGCCGACGGCCACGGGCTTTTATCACGACGGAGCGTGATGGCTACTGTACGGCGG
>DASSFG010000696.1:0-10632 GCA_035694685.1 Pirellulales bacterium | reverse complement strand
CAGCCCCAGGTATCGGCGTCATCGAACAGCACATGATCGACCTGGCGACCGTAAGCTTTCTGGCCCAACCGCGGCGGCGGCATGAACTCGGAATAGGCGGGTATCGGATAATTGCCTTCTCCGGTAAACCACGGGTGTCCCGCGACAAGCTGTTTCCATCCACGCTCGGGCATTTTTCTAAGGTTTGGGGTTTCGGGTTCAGCACGTTGCACGCGGCGCCATCGTTGCCCATTCGGACACCGGTGCGGTTATCTTTGCAAATGCGCGCCGCATCCGCCACGTCGGCAGTTCGCGATCATTTACCGAACGTGAAAGCCTCGGCCACCAGGCCGAAGAGCATAATGTAACGATGGATCTCGACTTGACGGAACGCCCAATCTGCCCAGAATCAATGGGATATGGCAAGGCGGGCTTATGCCTTAATTTTCTCGCCCGAGGTCGGCGACCACCTTAAAGCCATCGATAGCAAGTTTCACGCGCTGATTTTAGAGAAGATTGATGAGCAACTGCAATATGAGCCGACCATCGAGACCCGCAACCGCAAGCCGCTGCGCACGCCGGCGCCGTTTTCCGCGCAGTGGGAGATTCGCTTCGGACCACAAAACAGGTTTCGTGTGCTTTACGACGTGAATGACGACGAAGGCCAAGTCAACATATTAGCCGTCGGCGAGAAAACGAGAAATCGTCTGCTCGTCGGCGGAGAGGAGATTGAGCTATGAAAACTGCGTCTATGGGGCAAGTCAAGTCGCAATTTAGCGCATTCGTCAAAGCGTGTGAAACTGGCCCGATTATCGTGACTCGTAATGGCAAGCCGGTCGCGGTGTTAGTCGGCGTCGAAGAGGAGAACGAAATTGAGCGGGTCTTGATGGCCAACTCCCCACGCTTGCAAGCGATTATCGCCAAATCACGGCAATCCATCCGCGAGGGCCGAGGCATGTCGCACGATGAATTCTGGAGGCAGTTCGGTAAAGATCCTAACGCCAGACGCCGCGTGAAATCGAAAGCGAAGCGCGGCAAGAGGAAGACGAAGGCTGCTTAGTTGCCCCCAACCGACCCGTGGCTGACGCCGAGCGACCGAGACCAGCGGACCGCCGCAGACGGGTCCGATGGATCGCCTCGTTAGAAGATCCGAATCGTTGGCCGCGCCTCAGACCAACTCGCAGCCCGGGCATTTCATATGGACCTTAGGGTCGGACGAGTGGGCGAGCAGATACAACCTGCCCTCTCGATCATAGCAGGAGCGGCAGAAGGGGCCGCTCCGCATGCCCCGCTGGAGCGGCACATAAACTTGGCCGCCCTCGGCGCGTGGCGGGCCTTCATCGCTTGACCCTTCGAAGCTGAGCCTGATGACGGCTACGAACCCCAGGATTGCCTGGAGGAGCTCGGTGAGGCGACGCCTCTCCTTCTCGGGTGGCGCCTGCGGGCGATACTTGTTAGCCCACGCAAGAAGGAGGGTCTCGTTCTCAACAGCCTCCTTGTGGGCCTGCATCAGGCTCTCATGGGTCCGGTTGTTCGCCAGCTTGACGGCGTCGTCCATGCGCCGTTCGATAATACGGAGGATGCTCTTCGCGTCCGCGAGGTCGTGGTCCTGCGCCAGTTCGGCGAGCAGGCGCGCATAGTGCGGGCCAGCAACATCGACGCACGGCTGCTCGCCGTCGAAGTTGGCGACGCGTGGCTTGGTCCTCCGGAAAAGCATGGCAAGATAGCCCAGCATCCGTGATCCTATGCCTTTGGTTGCCTAACTCGTGATTCTCTAACGATGCACGCTGGCCTCGGGAGAGCTGGAGCGGCGCCTTGGCCAGCTTCAGCCTTTGGTTCGGCTTGCTGTTTTTGCGGCACAAGCCGTCCGCCCAAGGCCGCTTGGCGCCTCCGAACGTCCGCAAAGAATGCAACGACGAGACACGATCGAGGGCAAACAACAAAATCTCGCGAATCATCGTCCCTGCATCATGCGGGCGCGGGCCATGGCTTCTTCGGCTTCCATGATTCGCCCGGCGCGCTGGCAGGTGACGCTCAGGGCCGTGAAACTGAAAGGGTCGTTCGGCTCAATCTCGCAAACCTTTACGGCGTGGGCGACCGCTTCATCGTGGCGGCCTAATCGGCCGCAGATGACGGCTAGCGCCGAGTGGGCCAGCGCAAAACGGGGGTCTTGGGCAAGCAGCTCGTCGAGCTTTTTCGCGGCGCCCGCCAAATCTCCGCTATCCTTAAGTTTGTCCGCCTCGCTATAAAGCTCTTCGCTCGTTGGCACGATGTGACTCCTGGTCGTTAAGTGTCAGCCCGCCAGGAACAGTTTAACAGGCGGACTGGCCTGGCGACGAGTCTACCAATTTGCCGTCCACGACGCGCTACCCAGCTTGCCCGGCCGGCCGTGTTTGACGAGCGTTTGGCTGCTCGAAGGAGAACGGTTGAATTGACTATGCCGATTAACCGATAGACTAACTTGGAAGCCGCGCACGAGCGTCCGCCGGGCGCGGCAACCCCTCGTCGTCCCGCGCGAGGGAGCCGATAGCTTGGCTCACGCCGTTGTGGCAGCCGGGCCGGCATCTGTGGAGGTGCTTTCCTGTGTCAATTCATCCCCTTGCCGTGATCGACCCCAGGGCCGAAATCGGCCGCGGCGTGTCGATCGGGCCATTTTGCGTCATCGAGGCCGGCAGCGTCATTGGCGACGAGTGCGTGCTGGAAAGCCACGTCGTGGTCAAGCAAGGTACCACGCTCGCCCCGGGTAATCACGTCTGTGAAGGAGCGATCCTCGGCGGCCTGCCGCAGCACCTGCGCATGCCCCCGCACATCGGTTCGCTCGTGATCGGCCCCCACAACACCATCCGCGAACATTGCACCATCCACCGGGCCTTGCACGAGACCGACGCCACGGTCGTCGGTTCTCATAATCTGCTCATGGCCGGCGTTCACATCGCCCACGATTGCCGCGTCGGCAGCCACACCATTTTTGCCAACAACTCCATGCTGGCCGGGCACGTGCTGGTCGAAGACCGGGCCTACGTTTCGGGCAGCGTGGCCGTGCATCAGTTTTGCCGCGTTGGCGGCTTTGCGATGGTCGGCGGCCTGGCCCGCGTCGTGAAAGACGTGCCGCCCTACGTGACCATCGACGGCAACAGCGGTTTCGTGGTCGGATTGAACAGCGTCGGTCTGCGCCGCAATGGCTTTACGAATGACGAGATCGGCCAGCTTAAGACGGCCTACCGCTTGATCTATCGCAGCGGCCTGCGTTGGCAGCAGATTCTCGACCGGCTGCGGGCCGACTACCCGATCGGTCCCGCCAGCCACTTCGCCGAGTTCTTTGCCGGCAGCACGCGCGGCATCGTGGCCGAGCGGCGCGTGCCGCCCAACGCCACGATCCGATTACCCGACGAAGTCGAAAACCTCGACTTGCGGATGAAAGCCGGTTAGCGAAACACCGGCTCGACCATTTCGCCGTCGAGCTCTTGCCAGACGTGCTCGAGTGCCTCGCGACGCTCTCGGTTGGCGGCGGCCAGGTCGTGCTCTTCGCCCACGTCTTTTACGAGGTTGTAAAGTTCCCAGGCGCCGTCGGTCTGGCCGCGGCCGTGACGCAGCAGCTTCCAGTCGCCCACCCGCACCGCCGTATTCCGACCTTGCCGCCAGTAGAGCGCGTCGTGTGGACACCCCGTCGATTCGCCCGACAGGAAGGGAACCAGATTCACACCATCGAGCTTTCGGCCGTTTTTCGGGGAGACGTTTTTCGGAGCGGCGCCCGCGACGGCCGCGGCCGTAGCAAAGATATCGGTCGAGGATACGGGCAGGTCGTAGCGGGCGCCGCTCGGCAGCCAGCCGGGCCAGCGCGCCAGGAAGGGAACGCGGATGCCGCCCTCGTAGACACTTCCTTTTTCGCCGCGCAGCGGCTTGTTGCTACTGGTCAGCTCGCGCGTCGGGCCGCCGTTGTCGCTGAGAAAGAACAAGAGCGTGTCGTCGTCGAGGTGCGCGGCATGAAGCTTGTCGAGAATCGCCCCCACGCCGTCGTCCAGATTACTCAGCATGGCGGCGAAGATACGCCGGTGAACGTCGTCGATCGAGCCGAATTGCTGCACGTAGGCGTTGGCGCCTTGCAGCGGACTGTGGACTGCGTTGTAGGCGACATAGAGGAAAAACGGTTTGTCCTGCTGGCGGTCGATAAAGCCGACCGCCTCGCGCGTGAAGGCGTCGGTCAAATAGGTCGGCTCGGCCTCCGGCTGGCCGTCGCGCACGATCGGGTTGTTGGCGTCGTACTCCGGCTCGTTATGACCCATGTGCGTGGAATAAATCACCTCGCCAAACGCGCGGCGGCCCTCGCCTCCGCCCGGCAGCGTGCGGCGGCGGAGCATCGTCGTCGCGTCCAGCCAGGGCCGCGGCAGGTAATAGTGCCCTTCGTGCAAGAAGCCGAAGAACGAATCAAACCCGCGGCGGAGAGGATGGTATTTGGCGGCGCCGCCCAGATGCCACTTGCCGACGGCGCCGGTCACGTATCCTGCCTCGCGCAGCAGGTCGGCCAGCGTCGTTTCGGTGAGCGGCAGACCGTAGGCAGGGTCTTCGTTCTTGGCGCCGATGGGATTGAATTCATGACCGAAGCGAGTGCCGTAGCGGCCGGTGAGCAATCCGGCCCGCGAAGGGCTGCAATTCGGCCCCGTCACATAACCGGCCATAAAGCGCACGCCTTGGGCCGCAATCGAATCGATGCGCGGCGTAGGGATCTCAGGATTGCCTTGACAGCCCAGTTCGCCGTAGCCCAAATCGTCGGCCACGATGACGACAATATTGGGTGGCCTTGCAGTTTCAATAAACGCCTCGGCAACGGAGCCGGCGCACGCAAGTACCGCCGCTAGAATACCAACGCCTAGGGAAGTAAAGCTGTGGAACAGAACGACAGGAAATAGATCACGTAAAAACTGTCTCAGCTTGACCTCCGCGAGAAATGCTCTCGGATCCATGCCCGGAAGTTGAGAATCCAGGCCGTTTCGTCGGCGGCGAGCTGGAAGTTGAGAAACGGCTCGATATCTTTCACGCGAAGCATCGGTAGGTTCAGACTGAATTCCCGCTCGACGTATTTGCCGTCGGCGGCAAGCGAATAGGCCGTCAGCCCCTTCTTGCACCACCGCCAGATTTCCGGAACGCCCAGCGCCGAGTAGATGCGCATCCGCCGGACGGCACTGCGGCTGACTTCTGTCTCGACAACCAAGTCGGGCGGCGGATCGACAGAGAGATCGATATCCAAGCGGCTCCGCACGCGGTGGTGATTGAGAATGTAATAACACTCGTCAGCTTCGCACCCCTTCCCCAACTCGCGGCGTTTCCAAGTTGCTGAGCGCAGGCTCCGCCTGGGAATCCGCAATTCTTCCGTGAACGCTTCAATCATCTGGGCGATCCATTTCGTGATCGCTTCATGGCTGGGCGAGGGACTCATCAGTTCGAGCCTCCCTTCGTCGTAAGCCATACGGATATGCCAATTGTCTTCGTTATCGCGCAACTGCTCATACATTTCCCAGGAAATGCCCGATAGCACGATCCGGTCTTCACCCCCCAACACCACTTGTTCGACGGTCGCCATGAGAAAAGGCCTCGCTCTGAATGCCCCCATTCTATCGCCGTCGCAATGGAATCGCCACGTTCTGCCTGGAAATCCGTCTCCCTAACAGTTGTTCTACCGTCATCGTCCCCCGTTGAATGCCCGGCGAAGCACGGCATACAGCATGTTACAAAAACCGCTCCAGCAGGCGACGGCTGGCGTTGTCGAGCAAGCGCACGTCGCGAATGAGGTAACGCATGCCGTGCGTGTCGGTGATGGTGGCCTGTTGGCGGCCCAGGCGACGCACGTGCTCCTCGCTCTCAACCAGAAACGTCGTTGGACCTCGATCGGTCTCCACGGTCCATTCAGTGGGCGTGAGACCGGAGGAAATGCGCACGATACGCTCGATCTCAGGAATGAAATCGCGACGGGCCAACTCGTCTTCAATCAGCTCGCGGACGTGTTCGGGAAGCTGGGTGAGGTCGTCGCACACGGCCAATTCAGCGCCGCGGCCATCGCAGATCGACAAGTAATGCTTCGGATCGGTAATCGGAAAGGCGCAAATCGGCACGACGTTGTCGTGGCGGCGCCCTGCGGCATCCGTAAAGACGAGTTGCCCCCAGGTGTCGCGTGAGAGATCGACATTGGGCGACGTCAGTGACGGTGGAACGTCGAAAGGAAGGTCGGCAGCGTTGGTGTTATCGTTGGACATCATGGCTCCGCTTATTCCTCGATGTCTTCGCCATAGCCGGGTGGGAAGATGTCGCCCGCGTCTGGTTGCTCGGCTTCGTCGTCGAATTGGCTGAGCCAATATTCGACATCGCCCGCGGTTGCTTCGACGGGCTTGACAAACGCGGCTGGCGAGGCGGCATGTCGAACGGCGCGCTGCCGCAGGATTTGCGCATACCACTGGTCGCTATCAATGGCTTTCGCGCGACGCCGATGGGCGGCGCGCTGCACCTGGTGGTCGCTGGAGACAACGGTTAGCCGCCGCGGGGCGCTGTCGGAGCGAATCAGCTCTTCGATTAACGCGTCGGCAGTTTCGTAGGCGGCAGCAAACTGCACGGTCACGCCGCGGTGCAGGAGCGTACTGGGAAGTCCCGGCGGGGCATTTCGGGCGTCGAACACAATGGTGGTCGTCGCTCGTTGATGTTCATCGAGCGACTCAGCTACGAAATTCAACAGTGCCAAGCGAGATCGCTCCAGCCCACCCGGTCCGACGCCATGGCCCAGAATGCCGGCCGCGTACATGAGGTTGTAACCGTCGATCAGGAGGGACATTGGCGATACCACGGTCTCGACTTTTAATGGACACCATGACGGTTGCCGCAGTCAAGCCGAGCGCTCTAGTCAATGACGAATGACCAATGACGAATGACGAAAGAATGACGAAATCCGAATGACGAATGCGAGTAGGTCCCTTGCTCTTCGGGCTTCGTCATTCGTGCTTCTTTCGTCATTCGGTCTTCGTCATTCGTCATTTCCGCATCAACTTCGACGACCCTGATATGCTGCCGGTTACGCCGCAGCGCGACGTGTGGTAAGAATCCCCTGCATCGTCTTGATGTTGAAATAGCGTGGGTCCGTCAGCGCATTGGCGACCTTGCCCGACTGAAACGCCGTCAGCAGGTCGCGGACGGCATCCCGGACGGTCCGTTTTGGCGTCCAGCCGAGCTCGCGCTCGATCTTGGCCGACGAAATGTGATACGAGCGCAAGTCGTCGGTGGGCGAGGTGACGATCCGCACGTCGTCGCCGACCTCCTCTCGGACTAATTCGGCAATCTGGCTGATCGACAGATTGTGCCAGCCGGCGTTGTAAATCTTGCCGTCGATCTTTTCGTCGGGCCAGGCCAGCGCCGAGACGTAGAGATCGGTCATGTCGTCGATGTGCAGGTTCGGCCGCCGCTGCGCCCCGCCGAAGACGGTGATTTCACGCTTATGGTAGGCCAGATTGGTGAGGATGTTCACCGACAGATCGAGCCGCAAGCGAGCCGAGTAGCCGCAGACGGTTGCCGGGCGCAGAACGAGCGCGGCAAAACCGGGCCGTCGCTCGTCGAGCAGCACGTCCTCACAGAGCGCCTTGTATTTCGAATAGTCGGTCAATGGTTCCAACGGCAGATCCTCGGTGACGTTCTCCTCATGCTTGATGCCATACACGCTCGACGACGAGGCATAAATGAACCGCCGCACGCCGCGACGCTTGGCAAGCTGCACGAGCGGCGGAAATGCGTCGTAGTTGATGGAGCGGCCGAGCGTCGGATCGAGCTCGAAACTAGGATCGTTCGAGATGCAGGCCAAGTGAATCACCGCGTCGCAACCGACCAGTGCGGCATCGACCGTCGCCTTGTCGCGCAGGTCGCCCTTGATCTCGCGCAGATCAGCGTGGCCGCGGACTCCCGCCAGCGATTGATCGCCAAAATAGTAGGTGTCGAGCACGCGGACTTTGTGGCCCGCGGCCAACAGCTTAGGCACGAGCACCGAGCCGACGTAGCCGGCGCCACCGGTGACCATTACGGACCATCGTTCGGACATTTCGTCTCCTTTTCACCAGTGCGGTCATCCAACTTACGCCGCGACCTTCAACGAGGCCGCGGGTGAGGCGTCGTGTGTTTTCAGCAAGCATTCGATATGACGAAACAATTCGATGCGATCGATCGAACGCTGGTTGCCCATGATGGTCACGGCTTCGGCGCCGACGACATTGCCAATGAAGGCCACCACTTCGGCTGGCGCGTCGGCGGCCACGCAAAGCGACGTTAGCGAAAGCACGGCATCGCCGGCGCCCACGCGATCGACGACCGTCGTGGCAAAGGCCGGCACCTGGTCGAACTGCTGCGGCGCGGTGTAGAACAGCGATCCGTACTTGCCCTGGGTCATCATCACCCGCGGGCAAGCAAGACGGTCGGACACGTGTCGCAGCATGTCCTGCGGCGACAGCAGTTGATTGCGGGTTTCCAAGGCGAATTCGCGCTGTGCCAGGCAGACGTAATGGGCGCGAGGGTACTTCGTGATCATGTTGAAACCGTGGTTACCGGCGTTCGACTGCGTATTTACGCACAGCCGCGGGGCCTCGCGCGCGAGCAGCTCGATTGTTCGCGGGCCGAGCAGGCCATGCCCGTAGTCGGCCACGATGACGAGGTCGTACCCAGACAGCCGGGAGCTTAGCAGGCCGCGCAGCTCCGCCTCGATTTCCTCGGACAGCGGCGTGTCGTTCATGGAATAGACCTCGAACAGCTTTTGACCGAGGTATTTTTCCACGTAACGTTTTTTGACGATCGTGGGCGAATCGGTTTTGTACAGAAAGAACGGCGTGACGTTTCGCTTGAGTGAACGGCGGACGAACAACTCTTCGTCGCCTCCCTCGCCTAGAAAAGTCAGCAGATCGACGTGGCGGCAAAAGCTTGCCAGGTGGTTCGCGCAGGCGAGCACTCCGCCGGGGTAACGCTGGTCGTCGATCAACCGTGTGGCCAGCACCGGTTCTTTGCCCGATTTGCCCATTGCCTCGCAATAGACATAGTCGTCAATGATCGTTTCGCCGATCACCAGCACCTTCAGTTCCTCCGCGGCACGCAAGGGGCGCAGGACATCTTCGGCGGTATGACGGTGGGCGAAACCGTCGAGATACTGCCGCACGTGATCGGGAAACTGCGACAGATACTGGTTGATCAAGGCCGACGAGCTGAACGTCAGGTCGTCGGTAAAAGCCATCTCGCCGCCGATGGACTGAATGGCCTCGCTCTCTTTCGAGACGTGGCCGATGGTGTCGTGCAAGCCGCGAAATTCGCTCCCTTTGGCAAACACGTGCGGGCGCAGCAAGCGGATCGTTTCCACCGCGGTGGGCCAAAGATTGACGGCCACATAATCAACCGACTCGATCGCTGCAATAAATTCTGCCCGCAGGGCCTGGCCGAAGGCGGGGCGGCCGACACCCTTGTTGACGAACTCGTCGGGCGTAAGCGTTACCACCAGCAGATCGCCCAGCTTCCTGGCTTGCTGGAAATGCCGGACGTGGCCGACGTGCAGCAAGTCAAAAACGCCGTGACAGTGGACAATCCGCCTCCCTGCCGCGCGCTCGGTTTCAAGCGTGCGCGCCAAGTCCTCGAGCGGAACGATTTTGCGATAGCCCATCATGCGGCGAACTGTCGGCGCGTGCGCGCGGTCGTGGTGCGAAAAACCGCGTGACATTTAGCGATTATCTTCGTTCGTCTCAAGGGCAGTCTGCTCGCGTTCGCGCGTTCCGCTGCGACACGAATGTCGCATCGCCGCCTGCCGACGCAGGGTCATCCGCACGCGCCAAAGGCGCAGCGCGCTGCGCCTTTGCCCACGTCGCCCTTTTGCCCCGCGAGCGGAGAGCCCTATATTCCGCGACCGTAGACGCGCGCGTGGCCCGGCCCGAGCGCCACCACCGAGCGACGGGGTGCCGGCAAAGGCGCAGCGCGCTGCGCCTTTGCCGAGAGTAGCCGCCGGTAACTTGCGCCACGCGCGGCGCAACCGCCACCGGGCCCCTCGGAATCAAAAAAGGGGTCAGAACTATTATTTCGTTTGCTCTGCCTTGCGTGGGCGGCCGCGGGGGCGGCCGCGGGGGCGGATGGTCAAGTCGAGCCCCAGCTTCTTCGCTAAGCGGTCGACCCAAGTTTCATCGCCGTAGGGAAGGCCCGTTGCCGAGGAACGACGGATCGTGGCCAGCGTGTGCTCCTCGATCGGTTGATGGACCTTGCGCTCCCAGATTCGCTGGCGAACCGCCGGATAAGGTGATAATTGGTCGTAGGTGACGAGCCGATCGACCAACTCGTCGTGCTCTCCAAGCCCGTGCATGCGATAGCTGCTCCATGCATAATCTTCCGCCCGCTCGACGAGCCGCGCGCGAACAGGATTCGCCTCAATGTAACGCAGCACCGTCAGTAGATGCTCGTCGTTCTGAACGACCGGGCTCTTGTATCGCCCTTGCCAAACGTGGCCGCCCGAGCGGTGGTGCTTGTGGTACCGCTGAGTGTGCGAAACGAGCAAGCTCTGCATAATGCGGCTGATGGGCGCCCCGCGTGGCCGCAATAGTAGGTGAAAATGGTTGCTCATGAGGCAATAGCCGTAAAGTTCAAACGGCCACCGCTGCTTCAGGT
>DASSFG010000695.1:0-2749 GCA_035694685.1 Pirellulales bacterium | reverse complement strand
AAACGGCGGCGTGGCCACAGCCGTCTGGCTCGCGGCGCCGGTCGTCCGAGTCGAAACAGAGCTGCCCGACGACGACGAGTACGAGGTCCGCGTCTACGACGCCAGCCGCGGCCGGCGCCTGGTCGCGGCCATTGAAATCGTCAGCCCCGCGAACAAGGACCGGCCCGAAAAGCGCAACGCCTTCGTCGGCAAGTGCGCTGCCTTGATGCGGAAGGGAGTCGCGGTGAGCATCATTGACCTGGTCACCACGCACTACTTCAACCTGTACGCCGAGTTGATGACGTTCGTGGGCTATCCCGACCCGACCATGAAAGCCGACTCGCCGCGCCTGTACGCGGCGACGTGCCGGTGGCTCCTGCGAGAGCCGCCAGCGGTCCTGGAGTCGTGGTCACACGCGCTTGTCGTGGGGCAGCCGTTGCCGCAGTTGCCGCTCTGGCTGGCGGAGGCCCTCGTCATTCCGCTCGATCTCGAGCAGAGCTACGAACAGGCTTGTCGCGATCTGTGGATCGCGTGAGCTACCGGCATAACTACGGCTCCCTGGCCAGCTCGCAGAAGTCGTCGATACGCTGTTGCCAGAGCTGCGCTAGCTCGTGCGCCTTGTCTGGATGGAGCTCGGCCAGATTGTTCATCTCCGAGCGGTCGGAACGAAGATTGTATAGTTCCCACGGCTGGTCCTTGGCGGCGACCAGCTTGAAGTCGCCGACGCGTATGGCCCGGTTGCCTTCATGTAGCCACCAGAGACAATCGCGGCCGATTAGGCCGTCTTCCTTAAAGGCCGGCGCGAGGCTCTTGCCCGGCAAGGGCGGCAATGGTTTTTCTTCCCACGAGTCAGGACGCTGAGCGCCGACGAGCTCGAGCACCGTCGGCACGAGGTCGACGACGTGGGCCGGTGTATGGCGCAGCTCGCCTCGCGCTCGGATTCCGCGAGGCCAATGGACGACGAGCGGGGTGGAGATGCCACCCTCGTGGACCCACGTCTTATGACGGCGATGCGGCGTGTTGGAGACGGTCGACCAGCCCGGCCCCAGGCAAAGATGAGTGGCGGCCGATCCCGGCGGCGCCGAGGGGTCGTGGCCGTCGTCGCGCACCATGATCTCGGCGCTGGCGCCATTGTCGGAGAGGAACATGACGAGCGTGTTCTCGTAGGCGTTCATCACCCGCAACTGCTCGAGAAGTCGCCCGATCTCGCGGTCCATACGGTCGACCATCGCGGCATGAATGGCCATCTTCGTCCCTTGCAGCTCGCGCTGTTCGTCGGTCAATTCGTCCCAAGGCAGGGGACGGTTGATCTCGCCCGGTCCGATTTTCGCCAGGGCAGCCGGAAAATCGTACGGCGGCCCAACATGGCGCTCGACCGGCGAAAGCGGGCACGCCACCAAGCCCGACTGCTGCATGCGCTCGTAGCGCTCATGCCGGACCTTTTCCCACCCTTCGCGATAGCGGTCACGGTAGCGGTCGATATCTTCGGCGAGCGCCTGCAAGGGGAAGTGCGGCGCGTTGAACGCCACATACTGAAAGAACGGCCGCTCGGTGAACATTGCTGCGTGTTCGCGCAACTGTTGCAAAGCATGCTCGGCGATGGCCGTGGTGGCGTAATAGCCGGCCTTTCGCTCGACGGGCGGCAACTTGCGGTCGTCGTCCCAGCTTGCCTGTGGGCTGAAATACCGCCCGAGGTCTTGCAGATAATAGGAATGATCGAATCCGCCGGCCAGCGGCATGCCGTCGATGTGCCACTTGCCCGAGTGATAGGAGCGATAATCCAGCGACTTCAGAAAGTCGGGCAGCAGCCGCGCCCAGGCCGGGCGAACGCCGTTTCCGCCGCTGCGCACGCCAGGCACGGTATCGCGCCGCACCTGCTGAGCATAGTAGCCCGTGAGTAGTGCGGCCCGCGTCGGCCAGCAGCGGGCGGTGTTATAAAACTGCGTGAACCGCAATCCGCCCGCCGCCAATGCGTCGAGATTCGGCGTCTCAATTTCTGAGCCGTAACACCCCAGGTCGGAGTATCCTAAGTCGTCGGCCAGGATCAGCAGGATGTTCGGCGGGCGGGCGTTCTCTGCGGCAAACGCCTCAATATGCGGCCAGATGGCGAGCGCGGCGACGGCGACAAGAACATTTAAAGGTGACCGGTCCATTTTAGATGGGCTAGACATCTTCTCTTTCTTTTGAGAAAATGGTTCAGAACTGTCATTTGTCTTGTTCGGTTTTCCGTGGCCGTCCGCGGGGGCGAATCGTGAGATCCAGATTTAGTTTCTTGGCCACACGGTCAACCCAACGGTCGTCGCCATGGGGAAGACCCGTTGCCGACGAGCGACGAATCGCGGCCAAGGTTTGTTCCTCGATTGGTTGGTGGACCTTACGCTCCCAGATTCGCTGGCGAACCCCCGGATAGGGCGATAATTCGTCGTAGGCGATGAGTCGGTCAACCAACTCATCGTGCTCCCCAAGCCCGTGCATGCGATAGCTGCTCCAGAGATAATCTGTGCGACGAGCTTCGCGCGGAGAGGATTCGCCTCGATGTAACACAGCACGGTCAGCAGGTACTCGTCGTTCTGAACGACCGGGCTCTTGTATCGCCCTTGCCAGACGTGCCCGCCCGAGCGGTGGTGCCTGTGGTACCGCTGAGTGTGCGAAACGAGCAAGCTCTGCATAATGCGGCTGATGGGCGCCCCGCGTGGCCGCAATAGTAGGTGAAAATGGTTGCTCATGAGGCAATAGCCGTAAAGTTCAAACGGCCACCGCTGCTTCAGGT
>DASSFG010000694.1:0-8951 GCA_035694685.1 Pirellulales bacterium | reverse complement strand
CGTGACCCATTCGCTGCCCACCATCACCGGCAACGCCGTCAGCATGATCGCCGGCGGCAATACGTTGGTGGTGAATCCGCACCCCAGCGGTAAGAAGGTGGCGGCCGAAGGCGTGCGACGATTCAACGAGGCGATCTACCGCGATCTGGGTATCGATAATCTGATCTGCGTCATCGCCGAGCCGACCCTTGAGTCCGCGGGCGCCATCTTCAAGCATCGAGGGATCAAGCTGATATGCGTTACAGGCGGGCCGGCCGTTGCCCGTGCCGCAATGAATAGCGGCAAGCGGGCCATCGTTGCCGGGCCGGGCAATCCGCCGGTGGTTGTCGATGAAACGGCCGATCTGGACCGTGCTGCCAAGGCGATCATTCAGGGCGCCAGCTACGACAACAATTTGCTGTGCATCGGCGAAAAGGAAGTGTTCGTCGTCGCGGAAGTTTTCGACTCGATGATGACCGCCATGGATCGGGCTGGCGCCGTCCGCCTGAACGCCCGAGAGGTCGATGCTCTGACGAAGGTAGCCATCACTGAAGTGGGCGAGGGCGATCACAAGCACGACGCTCCGGCCAAGGAATACTTGGGCCAGGACGCTGCGGTACTTGCCCGTGGCATCGGCAAGCAGGTGCGCAGCGACGTGGAACTGCTGTTTGGCGAAACGGACGAGTCGAACCCCTTTGTGCCGGTCGAGCAAATGATGCCTTTCCTTCCCTTCGTGCGCGTTAAAGACTTTGAGGAGGCCGTCGAGAAGGCGAAGTTTTACGAACACGGCTTCCGGCATACGGCCATGATCCATTCCACGAACGTGCGGAACATGACCAGGATGGGCCGCGTCATGGACACCACGTTGTTTGTGAAGAACGGACCCTGCATGGCCTCGTTGGGCGTCGGCGGCGAAGGCTACTTGTCGTTTTCCATTGCTACCCCGACCGGTGAAGGCGTCACCACGCCGCTCACGTTCACCCGCGAGCGACGTTGTTCGATGATTGATGATTTGAGGATTATTTAATCGCCGATCGTAGGGTGGGACGAGTGAAACGAGTCCCACCAAGAAGCCGGTGGGACTCGCTTCGCTCGTCCCACCCTACTTCTGAACCCTAAACCCTGAACCCTCGAATGCAACTAGGCACCATCGTTGGAACCGCAACATCGACTATCAAGCATCCTTCAATGCAGGGTTGGAAGCTGCTGGTGGTGCAGTTGCTGGCGTCCGATGGCCGTTCGCCCGACGGCGAGCCGGTGCTGGCGGTTGACCGGCTGGGCGCCGGCCGCGGCGAACGAGTGATTCTGTCAAGCGAAGGAAAAGCGACAAAAGAATTGTTGAAAAGTGAAACCACGCCGGTCCGCTGGAGCGTGATCGGCATGCCCGACTGATATAGACAAACAGGGACGTCAGGCCACGAAGGTAGGGTGGGACAAGCGAGTGGAACGAGCGCCGGCCCACCATCGCCGGCATGGTGGGCCGGCGCTCGCATGCTCGCTTGTCCCACCCTACGCAACACGGCACGCCACTAACTAACAATTGATATGCGAATTGGCAAAGTATGCGGCACGGTAACGTTGAGCCGTTCACACGCTAGCGTGACCGGCGGTTGCTTGCGGCTGGCGGCGCCGCTGACGCTCGACGAGCTTTGCCACGGAGCCGAACCGGCGGCGGAAGCGCTGGTGGTGTTCGACGAACTCGGCGCCGGGCAAGGCAGCTTGATCGCCATCAGTGAAGGTGGCGAAGCCGCACAGCCATTTTATCCGAATGAGAAACCGATCGACGCCTACAACGCGGCCATTTTGGATGTAGTTGACGTGGCTGAAGAAAGGTAGACGGTAGACAGACCTGCCGTCGCCGTTGAGCTGAAGAACATCACTTACTCCTTACCGAACGCCCCATGCCTCCTCTGCATAAGCTAAAAGAAGAAATCTGCGACATCGGCCGCCGGCTGTACAACAAGGGATTTGCGGCGGGCAACGACGGCAACATCAGCTATCGCTTGGGCGAGAACGAAGTGCTCTGCACGCCGACGTTTATTTCCAAGGGCTTCATGAAGCCCGACGATCTGTGCATCGTCGACCTGCAGGGCAATCAGATCAGCGGACGCCGCAAGCGGAGCAGTGAGATTCTGCTGCACCTGACCATCATGCGCGAGCGGCCTGACGTCAAAAGCGTCGTCCATTGCCATCCGCCGCACGCCACCGCCTTTGCCGTGGCCCGCGAGCCGATACCCCAGTGCGTGTTGCCCGAGGTCGAGGTGTTCCTGGGCGACGTCCCGATCACCAAGTACGAGACGCCGGGCGGCCAGGCCTTTGCCGACACGGTGCTGCCGTTCGTTCACAAGGCCAACGTGATCATTCTGGCCAACCACGGCACGGTAAGTTTTGGCGACAGCGTCGAGCACGCCTACTGGTGGACCGAAGTGCTCGACGCCTACTGTCGTATTTTGCTGATGGCCCGTGAGCTGGGCCGTGTGACGTATCTCGACGAGCAAAAGACGCGCGAGCTGCTCGACTTCAAAACGCGGCTGGGCTTCAAAGATCCGCGTTTGGCGCCCGGCATGGAAAACTGCGACATCTGCGCTAACGACATGTTCCGTGATAGCTGGAAGCTGACGGGTGTCGAGCGGAAAGCATTTGAAGCTCCACCGGCGATCGTCAAGCACAAGCCCACCGCTACGGACGACCAGGAAGCACTCGTGAAAGCAATCACCGATCGCGTGATGGCGGCGTTGAATGGAGGGAACCAATGAAAATCTCGATCATCGGCGGCGCCGGCCTGGTTGGCTCGTGTGCGGCGTTCGCTTTACAAATGGGTCGCGTGGTGCGAGAAATCGCCTTGCTCGACGTCAACGCCGAAGCCGTGTCCGGACAAGCACTCGACCTGCTGCACGGCGCGAGCGTCATGGCCGACCAGGTCATTACGTCGGGCGGCTACGAGCATATTCCCACCAGCGACCTGGTCTGCATTACGGCCGGCTTGCGGCGCAAGCCCGACGAGAGCCGCTTGGACCTCATTAACCGCAACGTCGATCTGTTCATCGGCATTCTGGCCGAGATATCGACGGCCGGCTACAAAAAGGACGCCGTCGTAGTGGTGGTGTCTAATCCGGTGGACGTTCTGACGTATCTCGCGGCGCAGCGGCTCGATCTGCCGCCCAAGCAGGTGATCGGGCTGGGCACGCAGCTTGACACCATTCGTTTTCGCAGCCTGATTGCCGAACGGCTCGCGGCGCCAGCTACACAGGTAGCAGCACTGATTCTCGGCGAGCATGGTGATAGCATGGTGCCGATCTGGTCGAGCGCCACGGCCGCCGGGCTGCCACTGGAAAAATTTCCTGGCTGGAACCCAAATGTGGCCAACGAGTTGTTCACGCGCACCAAAGGTTCGGGCGCTGAAGTGATCAAAAAGAAGGGGGGAGCAGGTTTTGCCGTCGGGTTGGCGATCCAGGAGGTCATCGAGTCGATCGCGCTCGACCGGCGCAGGATTTTGCCCGTCTCGAGCGTGCAGAGCGGCTGCTACGGCATACGCGACGTAGCCCTCTCGGTGCCTACCGTCGTTGGCCGTCGAGGCGTCGAAGCCACGCACGAGATCGACCTCTGGCCAAAAGAAGTTCAGGCCCTACGCAAGAGCGGACAGGTGCTCAGGCAGACGGCCGACACGGTACTCGCGAGGCTCAAAAGCGCCTGAACCAGGCAATGACGAATGACCAATGACGAATGACGAAAGAATGACGAAGCACGAATGACGAATGGAGCTGAGTCATTCGGGCTTCGACATTCGACATTGTTTCGTCATTCGTCATTCGGATTTCGTCATTTGTTCGATGCTGTCTCAGTTTGACCAACCATCATGCAGAAGTCTCTTGATCGCAAGTTAGCCGATATTCACGCCGATCCGTCGGGCTCGAAGGAGTTTATCATCGCCGACGCCAAAGACGCCGACATGGCTTTTGGCATCGGTGCCCCCGGCCGCTCGCCGGAGATGCACGCGGGCGAAGTGCGGCTGCGTACCCTGGCCGAATACCGCGAGCAGATTTGCGAGATCGTGCGGCAGGGCGTCGTCGACATCATGCTCATGTCGGCCAGCACCAACGACGTGCTTACCATTCAGGAAGGACTGTTCGATAACAGCCACGTTACGCCCGCCGCGCGGGCCAACGACACGAGCGACATCTTCGTCGTCCGCGGCGGCGGTTATCTGGCCGAGCCCTCGCGGCCGTTTCGCTCGGCGTCACTCGATCACATCCAATGCGGGCACGTCGAATGCCGGCCGGACGAGCGCGTGCGCGGCGCGAACCTCGGCCTGTACAGCATCACGTTCAACAACCGGCTCGACGAAGATTTGAGGGCGATCGAAGAATACCGCACATTTCGCATCGAGGCCGAAGCGAAAGGCTTCCGGCACTTCTTGGAAGTTTTTGATCCCAACGCCCCGAGCAATCTTTCGCCGGAGCAGGTGCCAAAGTTCATTAACGACTCGATCGCTCGCACGCTGGCGGGCGTGGCCCAAGCCGGCCGGCCGCTGTTCTTGAAGGTCGTCTACCACGGCCCAAAGGCCATGGAAGAGCTCGTCAGTTACGATCCGCACCTGATCGTGGGCATTCTGGGCGGCAGTTCCGGCACGACCTACGACGCCTTCAAGCTGATCTCCGAAGCGCAGAAGTACGGCGCTCGGGTGGCGCTCTTCGGCCGCAAAATCAACAACGCCGAATGCCAACTCGCCTTCGTCCATTTCTTGCGGCTGATCGTCGACGGCCTGATACTGCCCGAAGAAGCCGTGCGGGCCTATCACGCCGTGCTCGAAAAGCTCGGCATTCGCTCGCAACGGTCGCTCGAAGACGATTTGGTATTGCAAACCGGCGTGATGAGCTACGGCAGTTCGCGCACCGTCAGTGTGCCCGCAGGTGTTCCTAAAACGCCTGCGCCAGCGGCCAATGGCGACGACAGCCACTGCGGTTGCGGCGGACCGGTGAAGAGCGAGTGTTCATGTAAGAAGCAGCCGCCACCGGTGGTCGGCACCGACGGCGACCTGCCCGACTTCTCACGCATGACGCAGGCCGAGAAGCTGGCCTATAATAAGGCCAAACGGGACCGGATCTTCGGGAGCATAGGGCAAGGCAGCGGCTAGCGCACATCGCTACCTCTATCGACGATTCTACGACTCTGGCGCCACGTCTTCGTCGTCGATGGTGCCTTGCCGCTGAAGTCGCTCGATGGCATGCATCTCTTCTTCCGCTTCGTCTCCTAACGCGTTAAGTTGAGCGTCGATCTCTTCCTTGGTTCGGGGAGTCTGTCCGCGGGCCTTCTGGCCCTCCCAGATCCTTTGCATGCGCTGCCAGAACGGGTCGTCCTGTGGCAGGTCCGGAAGCGGCTGCACGATCAACTGAACGCGCCCTGGCGGCAATGCCAGCTTAGTGTCGAGTGTAAGCGTCCCGTCTGAACTGAGGGTTCCATGCACCACAACATGCGTCGATGTCATCAAGCTCATCCCTCATGGCAGTTTGGCATATCGTCAACTTGCTGTATTGTAATCGAGCAAGGAATTCTACAGAATGGCTGGCGTCGCCGAGATGCCTTCGGATCTCTGCCATGATGATCCTCAAGGAATTATGTCTCGACGCCGAATGAAACGAGACGGTTTCGTGAACTGGCGAACTCCGTTGACTACGAGATGGAGATCTACCTCGTGCGGCCACATGTCTCGCTGCGCGCCCAGCTTCTCAGAGTTCGTCGTATCGTTGAGTGCCTCGGGCGAGTCTCCCATGTACAACGCCGACGCAATCGGGATGGAGGTCCATGACATTCACCCAATCTGTCTCGGCGGAAGTCCGACCGATCCTGCGAACCAAGTTCTTGTCCCGCCGTTTAAACACGCCGAGCTATGCCGGTTCTGGAACGCCGTTTACCGTCGAGCGCTGTTAGATCGCGGGGATGCAAGAGACTCCGTCAACACCTACTGACTGATCCGCCTCGCCGCACTCGAGGGCGCGGAGGAGCTCAAGGCACGCGGTGCCCCCGTCAACACCTACTGACTGATCCGCCTCGCCGCACAGGCCGCCTGGTAGGTGATTTCCAGATCCATCGGAAGAGCAAGATCAGATGTGAGCCAGAGGGGAAGAGTTGGCAGAGACTGGTTCACCGCCAACGTTTCTGCCCACGTTTCCAGAGTCAGTTCCTTTTCGCCGGTTACGGTGCGGTAGGTCGTGGCGTACAGGTCATGAACGCCTTGGGCCGGCGTCGAAAGCGGTACCAGCATAAGCTGCAATAACTCCGCGTGCAGGTTGCCGCTACGTTCCGTCACCACGTCGATGACCATGACGCTGACGCCGCTCTGCAAGTAACTGGCACATTTCACCGCAAACGCACGTCGGTGGCTCGGCCGGTCCTTGTTGGCGGGGCTGACCAATTCGATGGCTGCGACCAATCGCGGGCCTCCGGCTTCTTCGAAAACCTGCACCTCAAAAATGTCAGGAGACTGAAAATCCAACCGCGTGGTTGCGGCCGGATGAGGCGGTGCCCAGACAGCGACGCCGCCCGAGGATGTCGCGGATGGGGCGTCTTGCTCCGCAAAGCTGCCCACGTCAATTTCAACCTGACCGCCCAACTTCACGCGAGCTTCGGCAACGAAATATTCCGGCAGCAGCAGTTGATTCAAGTGTTGCGCCATGGCTTCGGCCCAGGCGCCATGAAAGCTGTCCCAGTGCCGGCGTTGGCTCAGTGGCGGGCGGAAGTGATCGAGGAGTGGCATCAGTACTGAGTTGGGTCCACGGCGTACTGATCGCGACGGTTGCCAAGCCGGTCGTACGTCGTCAGATCGATTTCATACCTGATGACATGCACCGAACCGTCGCACATCAGCATGTTAAATGTGCCGGGATGATTGCTGCCGAACGAATTCGCGTTGTTCATGCCGCGCTTGTCGGCCAGAGGAGGGTTCGCAACGTTGGCCATTCGCATGACGTCGTTGTCGAAGCCTACGAGCCAGTCCTCATTGTCGCCTGCGTCGGCGCCGGTGTAATAGTTATTAGGATTCAAATACTTTTCGCCGTACAGAAACGTGGAACTGGAGCCGTCAATCACGTCGCGCAGGTTGATTTCACTGGCCTGAAAAGTGACGCCCGTAAAATTAATTGGAGGCGTGAAGACCATTTGATTTTCATAATACCAGGCACCGATGGCATTCTGAGGGCCTGCCGCATCTTCGACGTTGCCATCGCCAACGCTGGCGGCGTAGTCGGTCTTGCCTGACTTGGTGACTTTATCCGAGTTGAGATTGCTCCCGCTGGTGCAAGGGGCAACGCCTATGCGGCGACTGGGACAATGAAACAGAGGGACATCCTTGCTGGCCGTGGCCGCGTTGGCCGCTAGCAGCGGGTTATTGCGCAGTCCGAGAGCGACCTGCCACAGATCCTGCTGTTCGCAGAATGGCAGAATCGAAAAGCACCAGCCCCCCGGCTGCAACTGGCCAACTCCCCGGTTCGGATCGCCGGTCCACTTCCAACCCCAACCACCGCTGGGAAAGTACTTGTTGACATCGTGGTGATTCATTGCCGCCAGGCCAAACTGCTTGAGATGGTTCTCGCACTCGGTTCGCCGGGCGGCTTCTCGCGCCGCCTGCACGGCCGGCAACAAGAGGGCCACCAAAATCCCGATAATCGCGATCACGACCAACAGTTCGACAAGCGTAAAGCCGCCAGCGCCGGTACGTCGGGCAAGCTTTCGATTCACGTTTTGGTTCCCGGAAGAGATGAACGTGGCGGGAGACGCCCTTTTAGCGTAGCAAACCGTCGGCCTATATGCAATCAAACGTCGTTCGTCTTATGACGCAAAAAAACGCTTGCTATTCGGGGCGATGGTTGTCAGCCTAAGAAGCTGTCGTGGCGGCAGACGATTATCCATCCTGAGACGCCTGCGAGAGGTCGTGAACATGTGCCGCGCCTGGTTGGTCACCGTTTATGTTGCATTATTGTGCGCGTTGTCCCACGTCTCCGCCGCAGCCGCCGATAAGCGCGACAAGTACGACGTCGTGATTCGACACGGATTGGTTTTTGATGGCCTGGGAAAAGAGCCGATCGCCGTGGACGTGGGCATCGTTGATGACACCATCACGAAGCTCGGCGACTTGACCAACAGCGACGCGCAGCTTGAGATTGACGCGCGCGGACTGGCAGTTGCCCCCGGTTTCATCAATATGTTGAGTTGGGCGACCGAGTCGCTGCTGGTCGATGGCCGTTCGCAGAGCGACCTCCGCCAAGGCGTAACGCTCGAAGTGTTCGGCGAAGGATGGTCGATGGGACCACTTAACCCGGCGATGAAGGCGGATGCGAAAACATCGCAGGGCGACCTGAGGTTCGACGTGGCTTGGACGGCGTTGGCCGAATACCTCGAGCACCTGGAGAGGCGAGGCGTGTCGTGCAACGTGGCGTCGTTCGTCGGCGCCACGACTGTCCGCATTCACGAGTTGGGCTACGCCGACCGCAAACCTGGTCCCGCCGAGCTGGAGCGGATGTGCGCACTCGTCCGCCGCGAGATGCAGGCCGGTGCGATGGGGGTGGGCTCGTCGCTGATCTACGCGCCGGCATTCTATGCAGACACTGAAGAATTAATTGCCTTGTGCCGGGCGGCGGCAGAATACAACGGCCTCTACGTCTCGCACATTCGTAGCGAGGGCAATCAGCTCCTGGAGTCGGTTGATGAGTTTTTGAAGATCGCCCGTGAGGCAAAAATCCGCGCCGAAATATACCATTTGAAGGCGGCCGGCCAAAGCAACTGGCCGAAGCTGGCTGCGGCCATTGCCAAAGTCGAGCAAGCCCGCGCCGAGGGCATGCAGATCACGGCCGACATTTATACTTACACGGCGGGCGGCACCGGGCTGAATGCCACCATGCCGCCCTGGGTGCAGGAGGGCGGGCTGCAAAAGTGGATCGAACGCCTGCGCGAGCCGCAAACCCGGGCCCAGGTAGTAA
>DASSFG010000693.1:0-10572 GCA_035694685.1 Pirellulales bacterium | reverse complement strand
AAGAATGACTAAATCCGAATGACGACTGGGCGTTTCAAACATTCGGGCTTCGTCATTCGTCATTCTTTCGTCATTCGTGCTTCAACATTCGTCATTCTGTACGGTGTGACCAATTATTCCGCAAGACCTTGCGGTGGGCCGGCGCTCGCTGCGCTCGCTTGTCCCACCCTAATGGTTTTCGGCTTCTTTGGCTACCATCCGCTTGTCATCGGTGGAGGCGCGGAAGGCGGTGCTCGGTCCCGTCAGTCGCGAAGCCAAGTCGGGCACGGCGGCCAGCAGCACGTCCTCAATCCGCTCGGCATATATGATGTCCAATTCTTGCCGCACCTGTTCGGCAAGCTCGTCAAGGTCGTGTTCGTTTCGCTTGGGTAAGATCAGGCGGCGGATGCCCGCTCGCCGTGCGGCGAGCACCTTTTCTTTAATCCCGCCCACGGGCATCACCAGCCCGGTAAGCGTCACCTCGCCGGTCATCGCCGTATCGCTGCGGGCCGAGAGGCCGGTGTAGAGCGAAGCCAGCGCCGTCGCCATCGTCACGCCGGCCGACGGCCCGTCCTTCGGTATTGCGCCGGCCGGCACATGGATGTGTACGCCCGACTGCCGGATGGTTGCCGCGTCGATGCCCAGCTCGGCCGACTTCGAAGCGATGTAACTTTGTGCGGTCTTGGCGGATTCCTGCATGACCTCGCCCAACTGCCCAGTGAGCGTCAGGCCCTTTTGCTCAGGCAACAAAACCGCCTCGATATAGAGCACGTCGCCGCCGGCCTCGGTCCAGGCCAGCCCCGCCGCCACGCCGGGCGGCAGCTTCTGGCGGGCCTGTTCCTCAAAAAACCGCTCCGGCCCGAGCGATTCTGTTAACTGCTCAGGCCCGACCTCCACCATGCCTTGATAGCCCTCGGCAAAGCGCACCGCCGTCTTGCGGGCCACACGGCCGATCATGCGCTCCAGTTCGCGCACGCCGGCCTCGCGCGTGTAGCGGTGAATGATGCGCGACAGCGTCTCGTCCGGGAGCACCAATTGCTCGGCCGTTAACCCGGTCTCGTGTAACTGCCGCGGCACAAGATAGCGCTTCGCGATCTCGATTTTTTCCTCATCGGTGTAACCGGCCACGCGTAAGATTTCCATCCGGTCGCGCAACGGCCGCGGGATCGTGTCGAGCGTGTTGGCCGTAGTGATGAACATGACTTTCGACAGGTCAAACGGTAAGTCGAGATAGTTGTCGTGAAAGGTGTTGTTCTGGGCCGGGTCGAGAATCTCCAGCAGGGCCGCCGCCGGATCGCCGCGATAGTCGCTGCCGACTTTGTCGATTTCGTCGAGCAGCAACAACGGGTTCGCTACTCCGGCGCGGCGAATGGCCCGCAGGACGCGCCCCGGCATGGCGCCGATGTACGTCCGGCGGTGCCCGCGTAGCTCGGCTTCATCGTGTAGTCCGCCCAGACTCATCCGCTCGAAGGTCCGACCAAGGGCCCGCGCGATCGACTGTCCCAACGACGTCTTGCCCACGCCGGGCGGGCCGACGAGACAAAGAATCGGCGCCTTCGCCGAAGGATTCAGCTTGAGCACGGCCAATTGCTCGATGATCCGCTCTTTCAGTTCCCGTAAGTCGTAATGGTCTTCATCCAAAATCTGCCGGGCACGGGCCAGATCGAGATTGTCTTCGGTGTATTTCTGCCAAGGCAGCTCCAGAATCAATTCCAAATAGGCCCGCGTGATCTGATAGTCGGGCGCCGCCGTTGGCAGCCGCTCGAGCCGCCCCAGCTCGCGCTGCGCTTCTTTGCGGGCTTCGTCGGGCAGATCGGCCTCTTCCAGCCGCCGCCGCAGCTCGGCGGAGTCGGCCTGCTCTGGGCTTTGCTCGCCCAGCTCTTCCTGAATCGCCCGCATCTGCTGCCGCAGCATGTACTCTCGCTGCTCGCGGCCCATTTCGTTCTGGGCCTGCATGGCGATTTTCTGGCGCAGCTCGAGCACCTGCGCCTCATGCCGCAAATTCTCGTAGATCAGTCGTAAGGCCGCCAGGCGAGTGGGCGCTTCCAAGAGCTGCTGCGATGCTTCAAACCCCAGACTAATCATCGAGGCCAGCAGGTAAATCTGGTGCATCATGTCGCCCACCTGGGCCATGATCTGCTCTAGGCTCAGCTCCGCCGACTGGTCGATCATCGAATGGATGCGCGAAGCTTGGCCGAGCACCTCGCGGTGCAGTGCCTCGACTTCGGTGCCTTCGTCGGTCGGGTCGGGCAGCAGCCGGACGTTAGCCTTGAGGTACTTCTCGCCCGGTTCGAGGGCCGCTAACTCGGCCCGCTCGATGCCCTGAATGATGAGCCGCATGCCGCCCTCGCCGCGTTCCATGCGTTTGATGACGGCGGTTACGCCGATCGCGAACAAGTCGCTTTGTTGTGGCTCTTCCACTTCGGCGCTTCGCTGGGCGACGACGAAGATCGACTTGTCTTCGCTCGTCAGGGCCGCCTCGATGGCCGCCAACGATCCCGGCCGGCCCACCGCCAACGGCATCAGCAGGTGCGGGAAGAGTACGCTGTTCTTCAGCGGCAAGACGGGTAAGACCGCGGCCCTCTCAACGTCGCTCATCCTTCGTCGCTCTCCAACTGCAAATGAACCAACAGCATGCCATCGCGATAATCGGTGCTGAGCCGCGCCGCTTCGAGATTGCAGGGCAGCTCCAGCGTGCGCTCGAAGCGGTTGTAGGAGATTTCCAGCGAATGGTAGCGGCACCCCTCGTCCAAGGCACAGTCGCGACGCACGCCGCGCACCGTCAACCGCTGCCCGCGCACGAGCACCTCGATTTCCTGGGGGCGAACACCGGCCAAGTCGAACTTCACCAGCCAGCCGCGGCGCGTGCTATAAACGTCGGCCGCCGGCCGCCAGTCGGCACGCTGTCGCTCTACGCTCGTCGGCATCAGCAATGACTCGAGCATGTTGCGAACGATATCGGTCATGGCTTAGTCAATTTCGAGCGTTGTCGGCCGGTAGTTGCAAACGGTGTTCCCCATCGGGCCATCTTACCCGATCGCTTGTGGGACCTTCTTTCAGCGTAACGGAAGTCAGGCTAAAAGCCTAACCTACGGGGGCATGCAAAGCGAGCAGAGCGTGGGACTTCCGCCACGGAAGGCGCCGACGAGCAAGGCGGCGACGGCACACGGAGTGTGCCTGCTACTTTGCCGCTCCAGGTCCCACGCCGACGTCTTCGCTCTTCTCGATCTTGCCGCCGTCGTCCTTCAGATTGGGACCGACGGAATAGACCAGCCAGCCCGATTCGAGTCGCTTGACCTTGAGCGGCTGGCCGTTGTAGGGGTCGAGCTTAATGTCGTCCGGCAGGTTGAGATCATCGAGCGCTGCTGCCGCGGTGCCCTCGTTGTCGTGTTGCGTGAGCGCGTTCAGCACGCTTAAGCATTGCAGCCGGGTGCGCGAGCGCTGCTGTGCTTCGCGGGCCGCTTCCAAAGCGGGCAACATGTGCATGGTGAGCGGACCGGCGCCTTGCGTGTCGGCATTCATTTGCGCCACGGCCTTCTCCGACTGGTATCGCGGCGACGCGCCGATTTCGATTTCTTTGGCCATGCGCTTCAGGTAGTCGCACTCGTCCTGCTTAAAGGTCCAAGGAACGCCGAATTTTCGGAAGACGCGGAAAGAGTCGATGCCGTAGGCGCGGTCGGATTCGATTGCCGATACAAACGCTCGGGACGCTAAATGTCGGGAGATTTCTGCATCAACCTGGTGGTGCAACTCGGGGGCCAGCGGGCCATCTTCGAGGGCGCTGACAATTTGTTCGACGGCCATCGATTGAACGGCGACTGCGACCAGATACGCGACGAGCATTGGTTCTTTTTGAAAATGTCGATCGAGCCGCAACAAAACTAAGCCATTGCGCAACGATGCCTCGCGTTCGTGCCTGGCGAGCAAAAGATCGGCACGCCATTGCAACAGCCGCGCGAACGCCCGAGACAGTTGAACTTTTTGCAGGTAAGGATCCAGAAACGCCGGGGGAGGCAGCGTGTAGTCTTGATCGGAAACGTACTCCGGCGCATCGGCCGCCTGCTGAATCAAAGGAAATACGTCCGGATAGGAGTTCAACGTGGCTTCGACCAAATCGACGCCACGCTCATTGAGCCGACCTCGCTCGTAATAATCTTCAGGCTTGTCCCGCAACGGCGATAGCTCTTGGTTCATGGCCAGCACGGTTTTCTCGGCGCGACGCAGGTACGTGAGCGCGTTTCGCTCAGGCGGCACAGGAGGCGGCGCCAGATCGGCAATGGTTATGGGCTCGCCGGCCTCTCGCAGCGGCCTCAACTGCTGCTCCAAGCAAACGCCGGCCCGCCAATTGAGGAAAGCGAAAACGATTAGCGCCAGCGACAACAAGACGCCGCCCACGATGGCCAGCCACTTAAATGTGGTCTTGAGTTTTTTCATCGCCTTGGCTCCTGTTTGCAAACGGTTCAGCTTCGGCCCAACGTTGGATGGCTTCGATTTCCTCACGCAGATCGGCTGTTTCCGGTCTCGCGCCGTCCTGCAATTGCGACAGCAAGTATTGCTCGACTCCCCGCGCCGTGTCCTCGTCGCTCACCGAGGCAACCGCGTCGGTCACCGCGGCCACGTCTGACCGCACCACGGTCCTTGCATCCCAGCGGGCCATCCGTCGCCCTTCCGACCAGTCGACGACAAAAAACGTCGCCACCGAGAACAGCAGCGAGGCGGCCACCGCATGTCCCAGCCACGACTGCCACTTGGCTGGGCGATGTCGTGAGTCGAGTTCGGCGGCAATTGCGGCGAGGATGGTTGCCCGCAAATCCGCCGCCGGCTGCCGCGGAACGGTTGCCGCCAAGAGCCGCTCGATGTCGCCGTCGTCTTCCATCAGGACCATTCCTTCGCCAGAGAATTCCGCAACAGGCCGATCGCCGCGCGGTAGCGCGTGGCGACCGTTCCCTGTGGGACGCCGGTCACTTCTCCAATCTCCCGCAACGTCAGTCCGCCGTAAAACTTTAATTCAATCACTTCACGCTGTTCCTCCGTGAGGTTCCGGAGGGCCTTGGTGACTGCTTCCGTATTTTCGCGTTGTTCGCGGTCATCTTGGCCGGCCACCTGAAACAGATCCTCCATCGTCAGGCTAAAGCCTTCACGACCCGCGCGCTGCTGCCTGCGGTTGGCTTCGTTCCTGGCGACGGTAAAGGCATAGGCGACCGGGTTCTCGACGGACTTGAACGCGTGGCGAAGCCGTGCCAGCCGCAAAAAGGTCTCCTGCAATACGTCGTCGGCCGCGTCGCGCGAGCGGAGGCGGACGACGAGATAGTGGTGTAATTGGTTGGCGCAGGCGTCGTACAACTCGGCAAAGGCGGCGGTTTCTCCGCCGGCCAATCGCGCGGCCAACTCCTGCATCTTTCCTCCGGTTGTGCCCGCTACATAAGAGATGACCCGCGCGGGGAAGGAATTTATTGCGAGGTGCCGATTTTTAGCATCCTGAAACGTTCGCGCACAGGCAGAAGTCCCTGAAAAGCCGCATCTGGTTAGCGGCCCGCTGTCGTGACCTATCTCGGCTGGTTACGGCACTCCGCAGGTTGCCGGGAATTCTGCGCGTCCCCGGTCGCCATCATGGTCAGTGGATTAGGCTACGCG
The DNA here is from genome assembly GCA_035694685.1 of Pirellulales bacterium. Classification (GTDB taxonomy): domain Bacteria; phylum Planctomycetota; class Planctomycetia; order Pirellulales; family JAICIG01; genus DASSFG01. Next base: position 4,959 of record DASSFG010000693.1, on the reverse strand, counting down.
GGCTGTGTTCGTTGCCGCTGCACGCTTTTTCGACAGGTGGCGAGCCGATTTTTTTTGACGCTGTTCGACTTGCATCGTGGTAGTAATCAACGCCTGAAGCTTCGCGACCACTTGCGATGCGGCTGGATTCTTCGCACTTGAGCTCGGCGAGCCAAGGACTGCCAGGCAGGCCGCCGGCATGTCGAGCGCCTTCCCTAGCGCATTGAGCGTCTTGAGTGAAAATGCCCGCTCACCGCGCTCCAGAATGGCAACCGTGTTCGCGGCAACGCCAATTGCCTTGGCGAGATCCGCTTGTGTCATGCCGCGTGACTTGCGTATCGATCTTACGGCTTCGCCCAGCATCCTTTGGTCGATCATTCTTCCGACTCCAAATTCAAATAGTCAAGCAGCACCCGACTGACGGCGCCCGCGAACTGCCTGGTCCGTCGCAACCATGCCCGGTCTTGGCGGGCCAACGCCGGCAACTTAGCTGACCGTGTTACCGCCCCGCGCGCTAACTTGCGGAACTTGCCGCGCATCAAATCCGGCGTGTTTGAGTCGTTCACGAGGGCCAACAACGCTTCGGCCAACTCATCCAGGCTCGCTTGCAGCGCGCGAACATCATCGTCTAGCTCGTCGGTCGGCAACGTTTTTCTGCTCCTTATTAGACTATACCTAATTCGTATAGAAGTAGCAAGCCCCCAACTTGACGCCGTCGAGCTCCCATCAACAACCCGTTCGGATCGTCCTGGATGTGTCACACGTTCACATCAGCATCGCCGCAGAGGACACCGTCATACTTGCGCCGAATTGGGGCAACTATTTCCGCCAGGAACTCGTCGACTTGCTCCGGCGCGCGGCCAATGAAACGTTGCCGATCGAGGGCCGCGGCGAGATCGACCTTGGCGAAGGCCGGGTCGGCGCGCAATCGGTCGAGCAGGTCGTTGGCGCCGCCTTCTTGTTTGACCACTGCCGCCGCCGCCAGGCTGTGGCGGCGAATCCGCTCGTGCAATTCCTGACGATCGCCGCCGTGCGCAACGGCGGCCATCAGAATGTTCTCTGTCGCCATGAAAGGCAGCTCGGCATCGAGATGCTGGACGATCACCTGCGGATACACGACAAGGCCTGAAGCGATGTTCTGATAGAGGATCAAGACCGCGTCGGTCGCCAGGAAGGCCTGCGGCAAGATCAACCGCCGATTGGCGCTGTCGTCGAGCGTGCGCTCGAACCACTGCGTGGCCATCGTCTGGGCCGCGCTTGATTCGAGACTGATTATAAACCTCGCCAGCCCGCAGATGCGCTCGGCCCGCATTGGGTTCCGCTTGTAGGCCATCGCCGATGAGCCGATCTGCTGCTCTTCAAACGGCTCTTCGATTTCTTTCATGCTTTGCAGCAGGCGCAGGTCGGTCGCCGCTTTATGGGCGCTTTGGGCGATGCCCGACAGCGCGGCGAGCACTTGTGAATCGACCTTGCGTGAATAGGTTTGCCCGGTGACCGCATAGCTGGAGTCAAAGCCAATCTTGCGGCTCACCAGTTCATCCAACTGACGGACTTTCGCGTGGTCGCCGCCGAACAACTCCAGAAAGCTGGCCTGCGTGCCGGTCGTTCCTTTCGCTCCGCGTGCCTTGAGAACGGCGATTCTCGCCTCAATTTCGGCGAGGTCTTGCACCAGATCATAGAGCCATAAACACGCCCGCTTGCCCACCGTGGTCGGCTGGGCCGGCTGAAAGTGAGTAAACCCGAGGCAGGCGAGCGACCGATGCCGCTCGGCGAACGTGGCGAGGCGGTCAATCACCCGTGCCAGCCGATCGCGGACGAGCGCCAGCCCCTCGCGCATCAAGAGCAGGTCGGTATTGTCGGTCACGTAGCAGCTTGTGGCGCCCCAATGGATAATGCCGCGTGCGCTCGGGCAAGCGTCGCCATAAGCATGGACGTGCGCCATCACGTCGTGCCGCAACTGCCGTTCATACCTGGCCGCCAACTCCAAATCTACGTCATCGACGTGTGCCCGCAACTCGGCGAGTTGGCCCTCGGTGATTGGCAGCCCCAGTTCGGCCTCGGCTTCGGCCAGCGCTACCCACAGCCTTCGCCAGGTGCGAAATTTGCGCTGCGGCCCCCACAGGCCCGACATTTCCCGCGAGGCGTAGCGGGCAATCAGCGGATTGTCGTAATAATCGTCCATCAAACCTCTTCGCAGTGGCTTAAACCAGGTTCTGCTCGATAAGCAGGTCCGCTGCAATTGGAATTATATGCTCCGACAGGAGCGCGCCCTTTCGCAGTTTCGCGAGCATTTGCGGACTCGCCTCGTCGTCGAGGCGAATTTCGCGGTTGCTCAGCTTGTGCGTCAAATGCGAAACCGACGCGATCTGGGCGCCCTGGTAGTAAACGCAACTGACGCGATCGATCCGCGGGTGTTCACCGGGATAGAGGAGGCATGAGCGATCATTGTATGGATCGTGCGCGCCGGCGTCTTCGGCCAGCGTCGTGATGTTCACATGCACAACTTCCCTTGAATTTTGCAGCGGATCTGAGATGATGAAATACAGGTGGTTGTGAGCGATCACCCAAAACGCGGCGCCTGCGACAAACATAGGCCGGCTCCCAACTTGTCATTCTAAGAATGCGGTTCGCTTTTGCAAACTTTGCCGTGATGCATGATGACACGTCCGTTTCGCTTTGACAAACTGAAGACGATGCAGGCAGTCGCCTTTCTGCTGCGCCGCGAGCCAGCCCGTCGGATGAACTTCATGCGGCTTCTGACAGTCCTCTATTTTGCGGAGCGCGAGATTCTGGCTGAGTCTGGCAAGCCGCTTACAGGCAGCCACGTCGTTTCCACGCGGCGCGGTCCTGTTCTGGCCGACGTGCTGGCGCTCATTCAGTCGCAACATATTGCCACGCCGGAGTGGTCAAAGTTCTTCAGCAGAGATCGGTATCAAATTGTGATGACCGACGATCCAGGGGTAACGCACCTGTCGCGGTTCGTCGCATCCAAACTTGAGGACGTTGCCAAACGATACGAAGATCTCGATGAATGGGCCATGGCCGAGGAGGCCTGTAAGCTGGCCGAATGGCAACGAAACGAGCCGGGCGATTCCGTGCCTGAGATTCCTTTGCTTCATATCCTCGAAGCCGTCGGACGCGGCAGCGATTACGACAGAATCGTCGCCGGCGCTCGTCAAGATGCGTTGGCGGCCGATTTCTTTTCAGACTCGAAGGCAGTTTCGGCCGCAGCGCCGATTGCTGCCTCATAAAATCATTGGAGAAAACATGCGATTACGATGGATGCTGGCGGCGGCCATGATTCTTGGCACAAGCAACACCGGCTGGGCCAGAGCTCATCGCGCTTGGAACGACCTGGCGCCTGGGCCAAAAGTGACGGGCTACAACCAGGAAAAAGACGAAATCTATCACCAGGAGTCAGTCGTTTCGGCCGCCAACCGGCACCGGCCCGGCGGTGAACACGCCTACTCGGGCAACCGCTTGGACGCGTTTCAGTTTCACGGCAAGACCGGCCGCGGCGGCCTGTACGATGCGCTGGACGACTACAAGCGCAAGCTCAATCCGAAGAACTACCAGTATCGGCAACGGTAACGGCGAAAGGCTGTAGTCTGGGGCGTCAGCCCTCGCTGTTCTACACATCTCGAGAACCGGCCCTGCGCGGCGGCAGCAGCCTTTGGAGTGCGGCGATTTATCGCCGCTTTGTCGATCGCGGAGCGACCTTTTCTTTCGTCGTGTCGGTTCTTGTCGCCGGCCGGCGCACCAAAAGAAAGCGGCTCCGCCGCAAGTCAAAGCGGCGATGAATCGCCGCACTCCAAAGGGTTGCAGCTCTCGCGCTAGTTGGCATTCACGAAGGCACGGGCGAGAATCTCGGCGATGTCCTTGTGTTGCCGGGCATCGATGCCTTGCAACGCGGCGAGATACTCGTTGACGTCCTTCAAAGGCGTGTCGTCCATGATGAGCGACACCACGCGCTCATCGAGATGGCCAATGGCCAAGGCGAGGTCAACTTCGCGGCGGACCCATTTTGACGAGGCCGCGTGTTTCGAGACGACCACCAGCATCCAGTTGCAATCGGCAATACCCTTGCGAATCTCGGCGGTCCAAAGCGAGCCGTTGCGGATGTCATGGCCCGAGTGCCAGGTGTGAATGCCCAACTCGGTGAGCCGCGGCACCAATTCGTTCAGCACGTAGTCGTCGTCCGCATGACTGTGGCTGATGAACACCCGTGGCGGGCTTTGAGGTGCCACAAGCTGGTAGCGTTTGTACTTCACGCCAAACGACTGCCCCGGTTTTTGCAACACGAAATCTTCCAGGTCGACCACCTCCGCCAGTTCCTTTTTGGCCCGGCGATAGGTGGCCCGGTCGCAAATAATATGGCGTCCGTCGCGGGCCTCGCGCTCGAAGGCCGTAGCCAGGTTCACCGCGTTGCCGATCGCGGTGAAGTCGCGCACCGCGCCGGTGCCGATGCCGCCCACGATCACTTCGTCGGTCGTAATGCCCACGCCGATGTCGAGAAAATCCAACTGTTCGTTGGCTTCGTCGTTCCAGTCGTCTTTCATGCCCTCGAACTTCTCGACCATTGCAAAGGCGCAGCGCACCGCCCGCTCGGAATAATCACCGCCGCGAAACAACGCCAACACGCCATCGCCCAAGAATTTGTTGACCAGCCCGTCGTGCTCCAACACCGCGTCGCTGAGCATCGACAAAAAGGCGCTCAGCCGTTCTTGAACCAAGGCAGGATTGGCCAGCGTCTGGCACAATTGCGTAAAGCCGCGCATGTCGGCCACCAGTACCGTCAATTGCTCGGTGCGCGCGGCCTGCTGCAACTCATCCATCCGGGCAACCAACCCCTCCGTATCACGGTAGCTGGCGTACATGCCGCTGTGCATCAGCAGACTGGCCACGAGCTGAGCGTTACGGATGGCCACCGCCGCCTGCGTGGCAAAGTGTTCCAGCAAAATCCGATCGCGTTCGGTGTAT
>DASSFG010000692.1:0-2898 GCA_035694685.1 Pirellulales bacterium | reverse complement strand
CGTTCGTCGATATGCGCATGCCTCCTGGATGGGACGGCCTGGAAACCATCAAGCGGTTGTGGCAAGCCGAACCAAAATTGCAAGTGGTGCTCTGCACGGCCTACTCGGATTATTCCTGGTTTGAAATCTGCGAAGCGCTTTCGCCCGGCGACCGGTTGTTGATCCTGAAGAAGCCCTTCGACGCCATCGAAGTGCGGCAGCTCGCGGCCACGCTTGTCACCAAGTGGAACCTCAGTCGCGCCGCTGACCGCTCTCAGCGCGAGCTGGAACGACAGGTCGACGAGCGGACTCGCGAGCTGCAACAAGCTAAGGAAGTCGCCGACCGCGCGTCGCAGGCCAAGAGCGAATTTGTGGCGAACATCAGCCACGAGATTCGTACGCCCTTGACCGCCATTCTCGGGTTTACCAAGCTGTTGATGGACGGCTGCGACGATGCCGACCAACGCGATGAGTATTTGCAAATCATTCGCGCCAGTGCCGAGCATCAGCTTGCCTTGATTAACGACCTCTTGGACGTATCCAAGGTCGAAGCCGGCCAGATGCAAATTCATCGCACCGCCTGCTCCGTGCCAAAAATCGTCGACGAAGTCCTGCACAGCTTACAGTTCCGGGCGGCAGAAAAGGCTCTCGAACTGGCCTGCCATTGCGCCGCAGATCTGGACCGGCCGATTTACACCGATCCCTCACGGCTGCGGCAGTTGTTGATTAACCTCGTTGGCAACGCCCTCAAGTTCACCTCCTCGGGCTCAGTGCGCGTGCTCGCCAAGACTATGAAGGCGGAAGGCCGCCGCAAGCTGTCCATCGAAGTCGTCGACACTGGCATGGGCATCTCTCCAGATAAGCAGCAGGCGATCTTCGATCCCTTTGTACAGGCCGATCAACCCATCGCGCCGCGTTTCGGCGGCACGGGCCTGGGATTGGCCATCAGCCGCAGCATTGCTGGTTTACTGGGCGGAAATCTGACGGTTTCGAGCCGGCAGGGCGTGGGAAGCACCTTCACGCTGCTGATCGATGCCGAGCCGCCCGAGATGCTCGAACGCGGTGCTGAGCATGGCACCGCAACCACGAATGTCGATGGACGTTCCACACACGCGTTCCCACGACGTAGAATCCTCGTGGTGGAAGACCATCCCTTCAACCGGCAACTCATCTCGCTGACGCTCTCGCGGGGTGGCGCCGTCGTCGAAACGGCCGATAACGGGCAAGCCGGTTATGAGCTAGCCTTGTCGGGCGACTACGACCTCGTGGTGATGGACGTGCAAATGCCCGTCATGGATGGTTTCACGGCCACCGAACGACTTCGCGAGGCGGGATTTATTCGACCGATCATCGCACTGACGGCCCATGCGCTGCCGGCAGAACGCGTGCGCTGCCTGCAGGCGGGTTGCAACGCGTTTGTGAGCAAGCCCATCGACCTGGATCATCTCCGTGCGGTTATCTCGCAACATTTGACCGCTGCCTCGCTGCCAACACTTGATGACGAGGCAAAAATAGAAGCAGGCCTCGAAGGGAACGACGCCCGCGGCTACCGCGATCTGCAGCGCGATTTTTTGGCGTCGCTCTCTGAAACGGTCGCGCAGGCTTGCTGCGCCCTGGATCATCGCGATTATTCATCGCTGGCAGCCATCGCCCACACGTTGAGAGGTTCGGGCGGGACATTAGGGTTTCCCGAATTGACTGAACTGGCCGAACGCCTGGAATCAGCAGTCGAGCGCCGGCAGGATGATTCCATTCAAAGCGCCAATCACGAGTTTGCCGCGCTGGTGGCCAACTTGCAGGCGAGTTCCGTCCCGGTGTCCTAGGTACGTAGGGTGGGACAAGCGAGCTTGCGAGCGCCGGCCCACCATCGTTTAACCGCAGTGCCAACGGCACGCGCGTGCCGCACCCAGAGGGTACCCGGCTGCGGTTAAACAACGATTCGGGCAGTGGTACGACTTGGCTTGCATTTCACGGTGGGCCGGCGCTCGCTCCGCCCGCTGGTCCCACACTACGGTTCGATAGCTCCGCACGTCGGTTGACATGGGGGATGTCTGAGTTTACGAATAGTTCCGGTTAGATCACGGGCGCGGACAAAACGGGTGCGGATGCACCGCGGTGTTAAGAACGGCCCATTGACGCCGATTGCCGCGCCGATATTTATTGCATGACGCGGAGCATGCCCCTCGACGAGCCTACCGACGAATCTGACGCACGGCCGGCAGCACCTTCCTGGTCGCCGCGGATACGGTGCCTCGCCAGCTTGGCGTTGGCCTGGCACCTGATCGGCTTGTTGGTTGGGCCGATATCATCGCCTCCCTCGATTCTGGGCGACCGCTTGCAGCGGATTTACCTGCCTTATCTCCAGGCCGCGTACCTGAACCACGGTTATAAGTTTTTCGGCCCCGATCCAGGGCCGAGCCATCTGGTGCGTTTTGTGGTGGAATTGCCCGACGGCGAGAAGATCGAACAGACGTTCCCCGATCGCAAGGTCCACTGGCCGCGGCAGTTTTACCACCGGCACTTCATGCTCAGCGAGTTCCTCGTCGGTCTGTCGGGGCCGTGGGATCCGCGCTTTGAATGGGACCGTCAGCCGCTTTCGCCAGCCCAAGAGACGTATGTCGAGTCGTACGCTCACCATCTGCTGAAAAAATACGGCGGCACGCGCGTGACGCTTTACCTGGTCGAGCACCGCTTGCCCTCGCCGCAAGAGGTGCTTGAAGGAATGCGGCTCGACGATTCGCGGCTCTACCGATCGCGCAAGCTCGGCGCGTTTGAGAGTTGAACCATGATGCAGCTTTTACGCGGATACTTGCGCGAAGCGACTCAGCAGGCGTTGGCCGGTTGGAACCGTTTTTGGTTTTCGCCCGCCGATCCGGCCACGCTCGGTCTGGTACGCATCCTGGCCGGCGCGATGCTGCT
>DASSFG010000691.1:0-14486 GCA_035694685.1 Pirellulales bacterium | reverse complement strand
GGCTGGCGCCGCCCGGTGATCGTGTTGCCTGGCGACTGGCAGAGCTGGAGCGACGTAGAGCGGCGCGTGGTCTTGGCACATGAGATCGCACACATTGCCCGCGGCGATTATCTCACCTGGCTGCTGGCACAGCTCGCGGTGGCCCTGCACGTTTATCATCCGCTCGCGCATTGGCTGGCCGGCCGCTTGCGGCTGGAGCAGGAATTGGCCGCCGACGCGAGTGCCGCCGAAGCGGCGGGCGGACGCGAAAACTATCTCTTTACCCTGGCACAAATGGCGCTGCGGCAGGACGACCGTCGGGTCGCCTGGGCGGCACGTCCCTTTCTTCCCACTCGTGGTACCCTACTCAGGAGAATTGAAATGCTCAGCGAAACAAAACGCTTGACGAATCGCCCCGTCTCTCGCCGCAGGGCCGTGGCCCTGGCCGGCATGGCCGCTCTGGCGGCGGTGATTATTTCCGGCCTCCGCCTGCCGACCGGGCAGGAGACGGTCGCGCAGGCGGCCCCACCCGCCGGCGCCAAACCAACCGCGTCCGCACCCGGTTCGAAGGCCGTCGACCTCAGCTACGTGCCGAGCTCGGCCGTGGCCGTTTTCGCCGTGCGGCCGTCGGAGCTGTTGTCGAAGGATGAGATGCAGCCCTTGGCTAAGCTGTTGAACGAAACGTTTGAGAAGCAAACAGGACTCAAAGTGGAAAACGTCGCGGAGCTGAAGATCGTCGTCACACGCGTGCCTTCGCCCGAAACACGCGGGACCGATGGCGCCACGTTGTACGTCACGCGCTACGCCGAACCGTTCGACTGGAAGGCCAAAGTCGGCGAGAACCTCGTTGGCAAACCGGTGGAGGCGAAAGTGGCGGGCAAGACCTATTACCACTCCGACCACGGCGAGCAAGCCATCCGGCCCGCGTTTTACTTGCCCGACGATCGCACGATCGTCTTTGGCCCGGAGATTGATCTACAGCGGGCGATTCTTTCCTCCGGTCGCAGCAAACCCGAATGGGCCGCCGACTGGGAAAAATCGTCGACGGGCATCGCGGCGGCGATGGTCGACGTAGAGGCGATCGGCCGAGTATTAAACGAGGAGTTGAAGCGGGCTCCGCAGCAACAGCAGATGACGGCCATCTTTTCGCCGCTGTGGGAGAAAGGGCAACGGCTGTTTGTTTCAGCCCAAGCGAGCGACGGTTTGTCGATTGCCGCGCGAATGCAATGCGCCGGTGACGACGATGCCGAGCGAGTTCGAGACACAGCACAAGCTGTACTGACCTTGGCGCGAAACGCGCTCGACGACGCCGATCGGCATGCCGCGCAAGCGACGGCCGCCCAGGCCGCGGCCATCGTGCCGCTGATCGACCTGGCCCGCGAAGTGCTCAAGCAGGGCAAGCTGACGACCGACGGACACGAGGTGCAATACGTTGCGGCGCTCGACTTGGACGCGGCCGAAACAGCCGTTTCGGTGATCGCGCCGGCCGTCGTAGCAGCGCGCGAAGCGGCGCGGAAGGCACAGAATGCCAACAACCTGAAGCAGATCATGCTGGCGTTCCACAACTATGCCGACGTACACGGCCACTTCCCCGCCCCGGTCGTGATGGGCCCCGACGGCAAGACGCCGCACTCGTGGCGCGTCGAGATCCTGCCTTACCTCGAGCAGCAGGCGCTCTACATGCAGTACAAGATGGACGAGCCTTGGGACAGCGAGAACAACAAAAAGGTGCGGGCGCAGATGCCCCTGCAGATGCGCAGTCCCGAGGCCGACCCGAGCAAGTTTGAGACAAGCTACTTTGCTCTGGTCGGTACGGCGACGGGCTTGGGCACGAAGGACGGCAAGGGCACGAAATTTCAGGAAATCACCGACGGCATGTCGAACACCATTGCCATCGTCGAGGCGAAGCGGCCGATACCGTGGACCAAGCCGGAAGACATCGACTACGATTCAGCTAAACCTTTGCCGCGTTTCGGCGGCTGGAACACGGGCGGCTTTTGGGCAGCGTTTTGCGACGGCTCGGTGCGGTTTCTGCCGGATTCGACCGATCAACAGACGTTGCACGCCTATATTACCAAGGCCGGCGGCGAGCCAATTACCAATCCGTAGTCTTGAACGTCTTTGCCGCGCATGGGCGAGCGGCATGCATGAGCATGCCGCTCGCCATCGTGGCGACGTTGGGCGACTCGGTGCTGTAACCCAACTGCGCCAAGCAGGTAGGAACGCTAACAGCACAACTCCCGCTCAAGCCGCCGTCGCAAGACGCCGCCGACGGCGATTTCCCGCCGCCAGCGGACCTCCGCCTCATCGAAGGTCATGTTGAACGTGCGCTCGAAGCACTGCTCGAAATTACCGGCCGTCGAGCAGCGATACAGCTCGCGAAAGCGCTCTTCACCGTGGTGGCGAATCAGGAAGCCGCAGAAGCTGCCGGCCAGGTAGTAAGCGGGCTGCAGCCACTTTCGGTCATAAAATCCCTTCGCGTCGACTAGGTCTCCCAGCCTGACTCGTGTAGTTCGCAGATAGTGGCTCGCCCAGGCATCCGTAAGCGACTGGTCGTAGACATGCTGCCACCAGACGGCGAACCCCTCGTTCAACAACGGCAAGGCATGGGCCCTCCAGCGCGCGGTGAACAGATGCGCCAGTTCATGGCGGATCGTGTCTTCGCCCGGGTCGGTCGCCGGCACGACGATGGAGTTGTCAATTGAGCAGGCCAGTCCGGCGCAGCGCCCGCCGAAGATCTTTTGGATGTCTTTAACCGAAGGGAGAACAAACACGCAAACGCGGCCCGCCAAACGCGCGTTATGCCATGAAGAGAGTTCGGCCAAAGCTGCCTCGACCACGCTGGCAATCTCTATCGTCTTGACTCGATCGCGACACTTGCCCTCATAGCGCAGAATGAAGCTGTCGCGAACCAGGCTGTGGTAACCGCGTATCGCCCTTCGCCAGTGCAACGCTACACGCCAACTACAACCTCGGGTCGGTCTGCGCGACAACAGCAAAGGGAAGGGAATGTAAAAGAGCGGGATGAAGACGATGGCAGGCCAGCAGACCACGGCGACGACCGCAGCCAAGACGACCCAAGGCCAATGCCCGCGCACCCATCCGATTACGCGTTGCCAGCGCGGCAGGGCGGCAGTCTCTGTTTCGTCTGGCGATTCGTTGACCGCATCGATGCTGGGAGGAGTCCAGCCAAAATGAGCCATGTTCGGGATCCTTTGCCGGTTCCCGAGATTATATCCTACTGCCCGCACGAATCGTCTAGCAGGCCATCCGTCGGCGATCGGAGAGTGAATGATCGCCGCGGAGCGAGTCGCAGATGCGGCGGACCTCGTCGAGGTCGCGCTTGATGGAGTCGGCCAGGTACCGCTCGCTAGGCCCTTCGGCCGTTTCCCATTCGCGTTGGCAGTCGCTGAGGTGTTCGAGCACCTCTTTCATCCAGATGAGTTTCGCATGTCGGTCCATCGTGCGCTCGCTCCTTGCTCTGACTGGGTCCGTTCCGCGGACTCACTAAAGCACGCACTGTGCCAAAATGGATCAACCGCCTGTGGCCTCAGCGGTAAGAGGCGTTGGCAAAAGAGTTTATGGCAAAAATGCAATACGGCATCCAGGCAGCCTTTTACTCAGAAGCCGTTGTAAGAATTGCAATGGCCCAGGGAATTCGCGCGCTGACTATGCAATTAGTAGCCCGACGCGTGAGCGAGGTAAGCCCGTTGCTTGTCCTCGCTTACGCGTCGGGCTTCAATGAGCCGGAGAAATAAACCAGGCTAGCAGTCCGGGGGTTCCGGACGTGAAACGTGGCGGGCAACGCCCAACGCCGCCGTCAGAGACGGGGCTAGTCGGCCACATAGGGCAGCAGGGCCATGAAGCGAGCACGTTTGATGGCTTTGGCCACGGCGTGCTGGCTGGCGGCAGTGCAGCCGCTTTTGCGTCGGCTGATGAGCTTGCCCTGGCGACTGATGAGCTTGGTCAACAGCTCCAGATCCTTGTAGTCGACGTACATCGGTCGCGGACGCACGCCGTCGACAAAGATCGGATCCTTCTTCTTTTGCCGCGTCATCACCTTCGAGCGTTTTTTGTTGTTCGCCGGTGGGCGCTGCCGATTGAATTCTGCCATGTCTCGCTTGCTGATCGTTGCTTGAATCTCAACCGCCCTATTAGCCGGGCGGGAATCCAGCATCATACCGCCAGCGGCGCCTGCCGTCAAAGGGCTTTCCGATCCTGCAACTGGCCCCTGACTTGTTATAATCCTCGAATGCCCGACGACGACCGATCGCTCTACAACCTTCACCATCGTCGACAGCACGAAGGCAGACATCGTGTTGAACGCTGAACCCTGAGCCCCGAACCCTCTCATGTCACGCCCCGTCACCTTGTTCACCGGCCAATGGGCCGAATTGAAGCTCGAAGATCTTGCCCGCCAGGCGAAAGAGTTTGGCTATCAGGGGCTGGAGTTGGCTTGCTGGGGCGATCATTTTGAGGTCGATCGGGCACTGGCCGAGGAAGGCTATTGCGCCAATCGGCGCGACGTGCTCGAGCGCCACGACTTGCAGGTTTACGCCATTAGCGCGCACCTGGTCGGCCAGGCGGTGCTCGATCATATCGACGAGCGGCATAAGGCTATCCTGCCAGCCCGCGTGTGGGGCGACGGCAAGCCGGCCGGCGTCAACCAGCGTGCGGCGGAAGAGTTGAAGAACACGGCCCGAGCGGCGCAAAAGCTGGGCGTCGGGGTCGTCAATGGGTTCACCGGGTCGAGCATCTGGCACTTGCTGTACTCCTTTCCGCCCGTGCCCGAGGCGATGATCGACCGCGGTTTCGCTCTGCTGGCCGAGCGGTTCAATCCGATTCTCGACGTGTTCAGCGAATGCGGCGTGCGGTTTGCGCTCGAGGTGCACCCGACGGAGATCGCCTTCGATCTGGTAACGGCCCGGCGAGCGCTGGAGGCCCTGGGGCGACGCGAGGAGTTCGGCTTCAACTTCGACCCCAGCCATTTGCACTGGCAGGGCGTGGACCCCGTGGAGTTCATTCGCGAGTTTGCCGACCGCATTTACCACGTACACATCAAGGACGCCATCGTCACACTCAACGGCCGCAGCGGCATACTGGCCAGCCACCTGAACTTTGGCGACCCGCGGCGCGGTTGGGATTTTCGCTCACCGGGCCGGGGCAGCGTGAATTTTGAAGAAATCCTGCGGGCCTTGAACGCGGCCGGCTACGACGGCCCATTGTCGGTCGAATGGGAAGACGCCGGCATGGACCGTGAGGCCGGCGCCAAAGAAGCCTGCGAGTTCGTCAAACGACTCGATTTTCGCCCCAGCAAAGTCGCCTTCGACGCCGCGTTTGCAAAGTAGGGTTCAGGGTTCACGATTCAGGGTTCAGAAAAAAGCCCGAGGGTATTTGGGGCACTTGCCTGACGTCAAGAGCCGCGGCATGGGATGGGCGACGCTTCCGCTTGCGCGTCGCTGAACCCAGAACCCTGAACCCTTTCTGCACCCTACCCGCCCCTCGCCGTATAGTCTAAAATCTCGCATTCACTCATGCTCGAACCAAGGCCCCCTCATGCTCAAGCGGAAGCCCGTCTTCCCCAACGTGATCGAAATCAACTACCAGGCCGGCGAGCGCTTAGGTTGCAACGTCTACCTGGTGTTCGATGGCCAGGAATGGATCCTGATCGATATTGGCTACGAAGACACCGTCGACGAAATCGTGGAAATGATCCGCCAGTTGGATTTCCCGCTGTCGAATTGCAAGACCATCGTCGCCACGCACGCCGACGTCGACCATGTTCAAGGCCTGGCAAAGCTGAAGCAGATTTTGAAGGCCAGCGTGACGGGGCATCCCAAGGCGGCCGACAGTTTGGAGTCGGGCGACCGTATCAAGACCTTTGCCGAGGTGACCGCGCAGGACATTCACCTGGACATGCCGCCTGTAAAGATCGACCAGTTTGTCGACGACGGCGACATCCTCGAGGTGGGCGAATTACGGCTCGAAGTTTGGCACACGCCTGGCCATACCGACAGCCAACTCTCGTTCCGCTTGGGCAACTTGCTGTTCAGTGGCGACAATATCTATCGCGACGGTTGCGTAGGGGCGATCGACGCCCATCACGGCAGCGATCTGCGGGCTTTTATCACCTCGCTCCAACGAATACTCGCCAGTGACGTGGAGTGGCTGCTGCCGAGCCACGGGCCGATCTTCCGCAAGAACGACACTCAGATCAAAAACACCATCGCCCGGCTGGAGAGCTATCAACACATGGCCGACTTCGGCACGTGCGCCATCGATTGGCCGCTGATGGACGAATGGGACGGCGAATTGGCCGAGGGCCGGCTGCCTACATAGTGCTTTGTCACGAATTGCAAGCATTGACAAAGCTGGCCAGAGTTTCAATTTGCAGAGTTTGCGGCCGGTGCGGGATATTCTTGGAGCAGTGATGCCCGAAGTGCCGATTGTGTGGGTAGTAACCCGCATTCTCTCGTTGCACGCCGCCGGCCCGCGCCGCGGCTTGCGTTTTGACTCATTCTGCTTCAGCATCGCCGTTCGGTGGCCACCCGTCGCCGCCTGAAGCGGGTGAGGCTGACCGAGGCATCGTTTTTCCAGGGGGGAAGTGATGTTCCGCCGCATCGTATCCGTGTGTTGCTGCGCCGCCTCCGCATCGCCGGGGTGGTCGCGGTGGTGGATCGTGATGTTCCGCCGAGCTTTGTTCGTATGTTGGTGTGCCGCCAGCCTTTCGGCTGCAACTGCCGTTTCCGAGGCCCAGGCCCAACAGGCCTACGGACGCCAGTGGGGCCGCAGTTATAACACACAAGATTGGGAGCGGTTCTATCACTACCCGTATGTCTATTATCCGCAAAACTTTTGGAGCGCGGACTACTACCGCAGCTCTGAAAGCCTCTACTACCGCTACCCACCGGAAATGCGGATCCCGGTCTACAACCGCAACTGGCAGAACTACTATCCGCAGTCGCGGCGGTACCACTATGGTCACCATTTCATCTTAGACACATTCTAACGGCGCCTGGTCTAAGATCAAAGCAGCTCTCTCAGGGCTGCCGAAGAATGGATTGCGCACTTGGCTTGCCGAGCGGTGGTTCGCGCGGTTAACGCTGACCAGGATGAACCTTTCGGCTCAGGCGGTCATACATCGGCTGGCTCCCGAGACAAAAGCATGGCGTAGATCGATGTAAGTTGCTTTACATTATATGCTTACGCTAATAATCTTGGAGGCGATGAGTCGCCCGCAGGTAACGACTTGTTCCTCCCGCGGCATGCAAGACCGAAGAGGCGCGTTGGACGCAACTTCCGCAGGGATGGGCACTTTCGTCGCGCAGCCAAAGTTCGCGAACGCGCAAAGCTAGTCTTAATTTAGGCGAGATGGTTGCTTTTTTAAGATTGGCTAGTATACACTGGAAAGGGCGGATTTGACGTTTCGGTTGGCCTCGTCGAGCTACCGCACCCGATGCTTTCGGGCACCGCCTCCACGGATATGGGCACTGCTTTCCCAGCATGGCGGCTGCCGTTCCAACCCTGCGAGTAACACTGCTAGATGCGCGCCAAACAGCTCGGAAAGACCCTCAACAGCCGAGAGCTCAACGCCCTGATTCACCCGCTGCGGTACCTCGATAACCGGCGCAATTTCGCTTATTTGGCCGCCGATTACCTGACCCTGGCAGCCGTCATGGGCATCGCCATCACTTTCTTTGAGATGCGGGGCCAATGGGGCCTCGATTGGGCTTGGAACGTGCCGGTCTATGTGGTGGCCCTGCTCTTGATTGGGGCGGTGCAACATCGCTTTGCCGGCCTCGGGCATGAAGGCGCCCATTGGATCTTGCTCAAGAACCGCTTTTGGAACGAATTCGTTTCCGACTGGTTCTGCATGTTCCCGCTCTTCTCCACCACCGCCCAGTACCGTTTGATGCATCTGGGCCACCACGAATATACGAACGACTGGCAGCACGATCCCGAATTGCTGAACATGGGCAAGACCCGCATGATGGATCAATTCCCCATGACGCGGGCTGAATTCACGCGGCATTTTTTCTCGCGCATTTTCTGGCCGCCGCGTCTGCTGCGCTACGTCTGGGACAACATCTACACGACCACTTTCGGCAACAGCGTTAATCCTTATCAGAAGCACCTGCCCCGAACCTTGCCCGGGCGAATCTGCGGTTTTCGCATCACCTCGCTGCTGGGGTTGGCCTATTTGCCGGTAATGGTCGGAGTGCTCGGCTGCCTGAGCTGGTTTGGAAACACGCCCCAGCTTATGGCGACAACCGGATTGCTGCTGGCCGCAGCCACCGCCGTCATCTACGCTTTGCCCGATGCCTGGTATTTTCAGTCCGATTTCCGACCGGCTTATTCCAGCAAGTTCGCCAGCGTGCTGCGGCTGACATGGGTCACGCTGCTCGAAGCCCTGCTGGCGTGGTCGCGCTTGACGACGGGAGAGGAGTGGGGCGTCTATTTCTGGCTGCTGTGGGTGGCGCCGCTGCTGACGACTTTTCCCTATTACATGTTGCTGCGCGACCTTTACCAACATGCCAACGCCGACGACGGCAAGTTGACCAACAGCCGGGTCATTTTCACGAACCCGATCGCCCGCTGGGCAATGTTCATCTACGGGCAAGACATCCACCTCACGCACCATCTCTATCCCGCAGTTCCCCATTACAACCTGCGGAAGTTGCACCGTCTGCTGGTGGAACACAATGAGGAGTATGCACAGCACGTGGTAGAATGCCACGGAGTGATCTGGCCGCGAGCCGGCAAGCTCAGCGCGCTCGATTGTATGGAGATCCCCACCTGCGAGCCCGTTGTCGTCGACCAGGAAGCATTGGAGATGGCCGAGGCGGCGACGTAATTCAGGCTTAGCAGCCTGCTGCTCTTCCCTTTTTCGCCGCGGCACAAGAGAATGGAGCAGCGGCCGGCGGCTCCGTTAACAGAGGCTTTGCGAATGGTCGACATGGTTGCGTCTCATCCCGGCGTTTCTGCCGCCATGGCCGTGACGCTGGCCGCGTTTATGGGCCTGGCGGCCGCGGCCGGCATCGTCGGGTACCTCAACCGACGTTAGGCGGCACCACGGGATGAAAAATACTTCGGCACTCGACCTGAACCAATATGTCCGAAGTGTGCCCGACTTTCCCAAGCCGGGCATCCTTTTTCGCGACATTACTCCTTTGTTGGCCAACGCCGCGGCCTTGCGAGAGACGGTCTCGCGGTTGGCCAACCCGTACCGCACAACGGCGGTCGACGTGGTGGCCGCGGCGGAGGCGCGGGGCTTTATTTTCGCCGCGCCGCTGGCCATCGAGTTGGGCAAGGGATTCGTGCCGGTTCGCAAGCCGGGCAAATTGCCGCACGAGACGCGTCGCCTTTGCTACGACCTCGAATATGGCAACGACGCGTTGGAAATCCACGCCGACGGCCTTGCCCGCAACGAGCGCGTGTTGTTGGTCGACGACCTGCTGGCCACCGGCGGCACGATGCAGGCCTGTTGCCGGCTGGTTGAGGAGTGCGGCGCGCAGGTCGTCGGTTGCGCCTTCGTCATCGAGTTGACCGGCCTCGGCGGCGCCAAGCGGTTGGAACCTTATCCGACCTTCAGCTTGTTGAAATATGAATGAACCCCGGCGAGCATGCCCTTGCTAAGTGGGGTATAATTGCGGTAGAAGCTAATCGTGCCAAAGCAATTCGGGGGCGAACTGGATTCGACCGGACAGCTTGAAGCGCAAGTGGCGTGCCGTGGTTGGTCAGTTGGCCACGTAAAAAGCTGACCAAATATCTTCAATTGCCGAAGATAGCTACGCTTTGGCTGCCTAACTAAGGCATCCCCGGCTGCGGGCTTTTGTCGGAGAGGCCCAAAAGTCGGTCACCAAATCCGAATCGCCCCGGGTCAACGTCGGGTACGCCCGGGGTTAAAACACTGTGCCTGACTTGCCTGGCAGGCACCTAGTCGATTGGGGGCCGTCGGGCGAAACGCGGAAATAGATCGACTACGCACGTAGAAGCGGGCGTGGAAATGTTTCGGGACGCGGGTTCGATTCCCGCCGCCTCCACTGAGAAAAGAGCCTTGCGAGTTTTCGCAAGGCTCTTTCTTTGGCCATCTGCGACAAGTGGCTGTCACGCGTTTCCCTGCTTGCCTCCCCCACTGCAATCAGTCGGTGTAGTATTTACTCTCGTCCGGGAACTCTTCGCCCGCGAGAATCTCGTCCTTCTGAGCTAGGAATTGGTCCAACGGTGGACGTTGCGTGAGTCCGATCGCCCGCTGGCAAGCGTGGGCCAGCGTGAGCAGAGTGCTCTCGTCGTAAATGCGGCCGATCATCCGTTGCGGTTGTGGCAACGGCAAACCGTCCTTCTCTTCGAACTTCCTCGGAAACACGACCTTCGGATACCCCGTCAGATTGCCATACCACTCCCACCGGTCTTCGGGATGGTCGCCCAAGGGCGATTCGTCGCAAAGATAAACGTCTACAGTCTGCATCAACTCGTCGAATCGCTGCATGATGCTGCCCCGCAACCGATTCAGCTTCAGGTAGTCGGGGGCTGATATAAAATGGCCAAGCAAAAAGAACCGCGGCCAAGCTTTCACGCCCTTGGGCTCTCCACGACGCGTGAGGTGTTCGAACGCGGCGGCCGACTCGCAGGCGACAAGCCCGACGCTGATTTCATTGTTCGACAGTCCATAGTCCAAGTTGGGCGGTTCGACGGGGACGAGCTTCGCGCCCAGTTCGTGCAAGACCCGAAGCTGATCGCGGTTGTCGTATTCCGCCCCTTTTTCGACATATCCCACTCGAATCGTGGAAACGTCTCGCGACGACGGCCAGACGTACGGCCGATCGACCGAGGCCGCGTCGCGCGGATCGGCGCCGTGAATTGCGTCCAGAACCAAACCGCAGTCGTCCATGTTGCGGCAGATAGGGCCGATCTTGTCGAGCGACCAACACAGTTGCATGCAGCCGTATCGGCTCACGCGTCCGTACGTCGGCCGCAGTCCCGCGGCGCCGCAGACGCTGGAAGGAGTGATGATGCTTCCCGTGGTTTCGGTGCCGATCGAAAAGCCGACGAGTCCGGCTGCGGCGGCCACTGCCGGCCCCGACGACGAACCCGCTGCGTTTTGGCGAGGATTCCAGGGATTGCGGGTGATGCCGCGATACCAGACAACCGATCCGCCCGCTAACGTATTGGTGGCCAATTTCGCCACTAGCACGGCGCCGGCCTTTTCAAGCCGTTCGGCAACGGCAGCCTTTACGTCGATCACGCGGTCGCGAAATTGCCCAACACCCCACGTCGTCGGATAGCCGGGATAGGAAATGATGTCCTTGACCCCCCAGGGGATTCCGTGCAGCGGACCTCGATCGTTCTTGGCCCGCAGTTCCCGATCGGCGCGCTCCGCCTGTTTCAGTGCCAGATCGTCCATAAAGGTCACGACACATTTCAGCAGCGGGTCGTAGCGCCGTAGCCGCTCGAAGTACAACTTGGTCAATTCCACCGACGAAATCTTTCGATCGCGCAACAGTTTGCCGAGCTGCCGAATGGAAGCGAACGCCACGTCCTCGTCGGAGCTGGGCGGTGAAAGCGGATCGAAATCGAGCGTCGGAGACGTTGTGACCTCGTAACCGCGCGGATCGGGACGCGCCGGGGGACTGGCCAGCGGAACGAACTGCAACCCCGGAAGCAGTGAATTGTCAAGTTCGATCGCGCGAACGAATGCCAACTCCTCGCGCGCCTCGTTGAGGGCATTTACGACCGCTTCCCGCTGCGGATTGGTGAGCTTGATGCCCGCCACCCATTCTGCGTCGGCAATCATTTGTGATGAAACAGCTCCGCCTCCCGCCGTCGCCGCCAAAGCGCGTTGGAAAACGGTCGTCCCCACCCCGGTGGCCGCGAGAATGGAAAGGGCGCTTCTTCGATTGAGCATTCTTACCTCGCCGGCTTGGTGTCGCTTGTCCCCACGAATATTTAACGCGGCGGCGTTACGGAAGGGAAGACGTGGTCAAATTCGTTCCGCCGGCCCGGCCTGTTCCAGCGGTTTGAAGTAGGGCCGTAAAACCTCGCGAAAGAATCTGCTTGACTCTCCCGTTACTGGAGGCCTTAAGATGCCTCCATCGCAACTCGGAAATACTCAGGCATGTTCAGCATCGGCGAACTCTCGAAGCTCACGCAACTCAGCGTGAAGACGCTCCGCTTCTATCACGAGGAAGGTCTGCTCGTTCCGGCGTTCGTCGATCCCGACTCGGGATACCGCTACTACGATGAAAGCCATCTCGAAACGGCGCGGGTCATCGTCTATCTCCGCAGCCTGGAATTTCCCTTGAGCGAGATCAAGGAACTGCTTCGCTCGGAAGGCGAAGGCGACCTGTTGACGATTCTCGAGCGGCAGCAAAGCGCCGTGAAAGAACGCATCAAGCAGCTTCGCAAAGCGGCGAAATCACTACAACAATTCATCTCTGAAGAACGGGAGGCCCAAACCATGGCGCAAAACGTCGACAACGTCCAAGAAAGACTTTTGGAACCAGTGCTGGTGGGCAGCATTCGAGTCAAGGGCCGCTACAGCGATTGCGGCCGGCTTTTTGGCCGACTTGGCCGCGCCTTCGGGCGGGCCATCGGCGGCTGCCCGATGCTCTTGCACTACGACCACGAATACCACGAAGACGACGCCGACTACGAAGCCTGCATGCCGCTACGTCGCAAGCAAGAAGCGGACGGGATCGCCGTCCGCGAGTTGCCCGGCGGGCGCTGCGTGTCGCTCGTACATCGCGGCCCCTACGACCAGCTCGGCCGCGCTTATGCCAAAGTTTTCGAGTACATGAAGCAGCGAAAGTATCAGCCCCTCACGCCATCACGCGAAGTCTACCTGAAAGGCCCCGGCATGATCTTCAAGGGGAACCCGAAGAACTATCTGACCGAAATCCAGGTACTCGTCGAAGAATAGAATCTACGAGACGCGGGGGAACCAGCCGGTGGCGAACCCGCTGTGCGTACTGGCTGTACCCCGCCGGGCAGAAACAGAACCAAACCCAGAACGAAGAGCCAGACGACGAGCGAAAGAAGCGACCGGCGAAGCACGCCCTTCATCGCTTGCCCGTCAACTTCAGCGGGATTCGACGGCCTAGGCTGACGGTACGCTGCGCGATCCTCTCGACGAACTCTGGAACGTCGCAATCTGGTCCGAGTGAGTCGGCGTCGGCGATGGCAGGCGCCGACGCGACACGCGTGTCGCGTTGCGATCAAGTCACCACGACATCGACGCTCGCGATGCAGGTCGCCGCAGCGCGACGTGGATTGCGTGTTGGCCGCCCATCTCACGTGCAAATGCGCCCACCTGGGCGCGAGTGTCGGAAATCGGTCCGGCAAACCTGGGCAAGCATGCCAACACGGCGGCTGCGTGACTCGGCTCGGCAATGTGTGGCAACTAGCGCCGCGGCGCGGCACTTTGCCGCGCATTTAGTGCCGGATGGTTCGGGCCGAGCCGCGTGCAAATGCGCCCACCTGGGCGCGAGTGCGGCGAATCGGTCCGACAAATCTGCCAACGCGTCCCACATGGTCGGTTGCGTGGCTCTGCTCGCCGGTGCACTGCACTCGCGCCGCGCGCGGCGCGAGTGCATGCGACCAATACTATCGGGTGGCACGCCAAGTCGTGGCCTAAACCGCATCACTGTAATAACTTACGACGAGTAAGCGACCTGGCGTCGTCCGCAGAACGCGCGTCATTTTTGGAAATCGCCCTTGGCCGTCATTACTCACCACTATCCGGAGCCGAGGCCTGCCCAAGCGGTTGCACGATTCCGCACGTTCGTCGATCCCCTTTGACAACAGGGTGCAGCGTTGAACCTGGCGAGAGTGGAAAACGGTGGAAGGGGATGGGGTACGATGACCTCCTTCATTGAATCACCCGCTATCCGCGTCTCGGGCTGAAGGTAGATCAAAGGAGTTTTCGAGACTTTGCATCGGTGGCTTTGGCCTATCCGCGGACACGGCAGCGCCCGATTGCGCTGTCGCTATAATGTATCCGTTCCAGTTACTCTGTCCAATCCATTCCGACGCTTTCACGAGAACCTAGGCGGCAAGCTCATTGCCAGGAAGAACGTGACCATCGGGAAGCAGAAATTGGAAGAGGCGGCCTACGGCTGGGACGATGTAAGGAAATTGGCCGACGGCAGCTAAGACGCAGAGACGAGCCACTCCAATCGGCCGACTATCAAAGACGCAATGCCCGAAATCCAAATCGTCAAAGCTGATCTGTCGAACGCTCATCATCAAGATGCGGTCTTGGCGATGATGAATGCTTACTCCAGAGACCCAATGGGCGATGGCAAGCCTCTTTCAGAATTCGCACGGCAGCACCTGGTAGATGGTCTTCGGAATCATCCAACGACCGTGGTGTTTTTGGCGCTCGAGGGCGCTCTACCACGTGGCATTGCCACCTGCTTTGGCGGCTTTTCAACCTTTGCCGCGCGGCCGCTCATTAACATAAGTGATTTCTACATTGACCCCGATTTTCGCGGCCGCGGCCTGGGACG
>DASSFG010000690.1:0-4023 GCA_035694685.1 Pirellulales bacterium | reverse complement strand
GTTATCGCCACGGATGTTCACCTTACCGGTGGCCTTGGGACCGGGATGGCGAAAATCACCGAAGATCCGCACTTCTTCGCCTTCGGTGAACGCCTTCAGGTCGACCTTGAGCAGATCGTCGACCAGCTCGATGCGGCCCTGGCCTCGCTCCAGGCGGTAAGGAAATTTAATAAAGGAGAACGAGACGCTTTTACAAGCGACGATGAGCTCGGGCCGCCAGCCCTGGCCGTCGTAGGCAAGCTTCAAGTCGGCGTCGAACTCGCCGGCCGGCAGGTACTTGTGCCATTCGTTTTGCCATTCTAATGGCAAAATCGAGCGGAGCTGTTGGTCGAACACCATGCGGCGACTTTTGACCACCAACGTATACGGGCATTGCTTAGCATAACCTTGCCGGTGCAGCTCGACGGCCAGCGTCGTTTGTCCGTTACGGGCAGTCAGGTCGGTGATGGCCAACTCGCGGTTGTTCAAAACAAACGCGGCGCGCAGATCGGTCAGCGGGTAAGGCAAGCGTGGGTCGTCCACGCGTCCGCGGCTGATTCGGCCGCTGGCGTCGAACGCGATTTCACCCTGCGCCGCCGCAGATTGGGTGAGCTGAAAGCGGCCCTGCACGGAACACCGCACCGAGCTTAATTCGGCGATTCGCCGCGACAGGACGGCGGGCAAGGCCCGTACAAATTCCGGCGAGAAATCGAGTCCATCCAGGCTGCCGGCCAGCGACCATTCCTTGCCTGACGGCTCGAGCGTGGCGTCGATATCGACCCGCTGAACATGGTCGGCAACGAAATGCCCGCGAACGCGCAGCGGTGTTGGTGCAGCGGAACTTGATTTGAAGCGAACTTGCGAGCTCTGTTCGGTAGGCGCCGCCTCGAAGGTGAGTTGGGCGTCGCGCGCGATAAGCGAGCCGCCTTGGGGCTTAAGCGGATCGAGCAGCTCGACCACGCCGTTTTCGATGACTCCTGCCGGCGGGTCTTTGCTCAAGCGCGGCAAAGGAAGAAGCTTGGCTGCGCTCCACGAGCCGTCCGGCCGTTGGGCCACGCGGATGGTCGGCCGTCTGAAGACGACTCGGCTGATGCGTAGCTCCCCCCGCAACAGCTCTTGCCACTGCGTATCGCCCTCGAGCAACAGCTCCTCGATGTACGCCAACTCGGCAGCAGGGCCGGCAACGTTCGGCTCGACAACCGAAACGCCGCGAATCTCGATGCCTTTGCCCATGAGAAATCGAGCAGCCCTCACGCTGACGCTCAGGTCCGGATAATGGGCCGCGAGTTTCTCCTCGACGCGGCGGCGCACCTCGTCGTCAAACCGTTGATAGAACAGTGGCACGCCGACCGCCGCCGCTACCGCCACCAGTAGCACCGACCACTTGAACGATCGCCAGCAAAATTTGGCTACTGGGCGGGCGATGGCCGAGCTCCTCTGGCAAGGGCAACCGCCGTGAAGACCAGCAAGCCGAGCATGGGCGGCTCGCGGTAACGGATCGAGCTGACGAAGATCAAGTGCAAGAGCGTCAGATAAACCGCCGGCAACCAGCACAGCGCCACCGGCCAAGGCTGGCGGCGCGTGATCCAGATGCCGGCCAAAGCCAGGACGATGGCCGGCAGGAACGCTGCCACGGTGACGAGCCGAACGAGGGTGCCGCCGTTCAAAGCGTCGTTCGGCCAGATATTCCACATGCGGACGAATTTGATCGCTGCCAGCTCGATGACGCGTCCGGGATGCGCGGCCGCCCATTCGCGAGCGGCCTCGAACTGGCGGCGGTCAAGCCGCGATTCAAAGGCCCTGTCTGCCATGCCCCGTTGGCGCTCTTGCTCGACGAATTTTGCAAGGAACCGCATATCGCTGCCGCCGGTCGCCTCTGGGTTAAGACCATCGTACAGGCTGGCGCCGACTTGCAGTGTCGTGGGAACGAACTCATGTACCTGCACCCAATTGCGCCACCACCAAGGCGCCAACACCATTACGACGCCCAGCAACATCACTGCGCTCGACAAGATGTGCCGCCGATGCTGTGCGGTACACGAAAGTCCAACCAGCGCGGCAAACGGCACGAACAGCAACCAATCGGGACGCACCAGCGTCGCCAGTCCACCCAACACGCCGGAAGCCAATGCCCAGGCCCGAGGTCGAGCATTTCCAACCCAGCTCTTCACCCACGCGCCGAGTTGTGCCAGATACAACGGGCAAAACGGCGCTTCGCTGAGAACGATGACGCTCATGGCGATGGCGCCTGGATAAATGGCCGCGGCAAGGGCCGCCAGCAAACCGGTTCGCCGATCAAACAGAGTCGTCGCCAACCAATAAACCGCGGCCACCGCCGCCGTTCCGAACAGGGAGCTCAGCAGGCGTGCATAGACGACGGGCATCGAATCGCCAAAGATCCAAAGCAGGGGCGCCAGCAACGCCGGGTAGCCGGGCATGCGAAAGATGCGCACGTCGGCCGAGCCGTATTCGTAAGGTTCGCCGTGGGCGATGTGCGAGGCGAGCACCCAATAGGCGTCGCTGTCTCCAAACTCGAATTGTTGTCCAGGCGCCATCCGCGACTGCCACCAGCAGCACGCTGCCACGCGCAGCGTGAGCGCCAAGGCCAAGACGGCCCAGAGCGCCGCGCGAGGTGAGCGTATCAGGCCCAATGGATTCACCCGGTACTTCCGCTTGCCGCTTGAAAAAGTGGCCTATGCTATGTCGTTTACGCAGATGGGGTCAAGCTGGGTTTGCCGTGCTCCAAACATTTGCCGGCTAAACATTTACTTGCCGTTGCCGTGCGTTATACTCGTAGGCTCCTGGCTTTGCCGCCTCCCTCGCCCCACCTGCCTCATCTAGCCCATTTTCATCTCCGGAGCACTGAATGAACCCGCGGACCCTGTTTGTGGCAAGCTGCATTGCCCTCATTACTTCGGCATTCACCTTTATTATCCGCGGCGACATTCTGCCCGATCTGGGCGTGGAGTTCGATCTTTCGAAAGAAAAGCTGGGCTGGATTGCCGGCGGCGCGTTTTTAGGGATGGCCGCCTCAATGCTGTTGGGCGCCCCGCTGTGCGACTTGTTGGGGATGAAAATGATTCTCTTTCTTGCCTTTGTGTGCCACATGGTCGGCGTCTTCGGCACGATCTTTGCGCCCCATGGCGGGCTGGCATTCTGGGTGCTGTTTGGGTCCACGTTTTTGGCTGGCTGCGGCAATGGGCTCGTCGAGATCGCAATTAATCCGCTCGCCGCCACGCTTTTTCCCGATCGAAAAACGCACTATCTCAACGTCTTGCACGCCTGGTGGCCGGGTGGGCTTGTTCTCGGCGGCCTGACCGCACGTTATCTGGGAAAAGGCTTGGACCTGGGCTTCGTCAAAGTCGATGGGCTGGGTTACGACTGGCAAATTCTTATGGGACTGATCACCATTCCCGGCGTTATTTACTTTTTGCTTTGCATGTCGCAGCGGTTTCCGGCCACCGAGCGCGTTGCTTCGGGCGTATCGACCGGAGAGATGTTCGGCGAGACGTTGCGGCCCATGTTTCTATTGTGGGCCTTTTGCATGCTCCTCACCGCTGCTTCGGAACTGGGCCCACAACAATGGCAGGAATCGGTCATCACCCGCATTACCAACGGCGCCTTTTCCGGCACGATGGTACTGATCTACACAAGCATGTTGATGTTCGTGATGCGGCATTTTGCCGGGCCTTTGGCTCATGCTCTTTCGCCGGTGGGCATGCTGACGATTTCCGCCACCCTGTCGGGCATTGGCCTATATCTGCTCAGCACGGCGACCACACCTGCGACCGTGTTTGCCTTCGCCACGATTTTTGGGCTTGGTATCGCCTATTTCTGGCCGACCATGCTGGGCGTAACGGCGGAGCGGTTTCCGCGCGGTGGGGCCTGGTTGTTGGGATTGATGGGGTGCGTTGGTAACCTTTCGATCGCCGTAGTGTTGCCTTTTATGGGATACATCTACGACCGCGAGTCGGTCGCGGCGGTGCCCGAATCACTCAAGGCTGAAGCGGTCGTCGCAGAGGATCCAAACCTGGTTTTGTGGCT
>DASSFG010000689.1:0-5461 GCA_035694685.1 Pirellulales bacterium | reverse complement strand
AAGGCCCCTGCGCCCATCAAAAACGTTCGGCGATCAGCGTAGGACACAGTTGCGGTTCCTTTTACATGGCAGCGGCAGCATGAAACGCCCATTGTAACAGGCACGGAACCCACTTACGACGACCGGCGAACTAAGATACTTCCTGAATTGCAAGCCGCACGTCCCTGCGCCGTGGTGATCGAGTTGGGAGGTCACGACTTTTTGAAGGACGACAGCTTGCTGAAGCGGAGCAGTCGAGGGGCCGTGCGACGGAACATCGAGACGATCATCGCGGCTGCCGACGAGGCGGGCGCGGAGGTTATCTTGATGGAGGTGCCGCGTGGTTTCGTGGTCGATCCTTTCGCCGGCCTGGAACGTGAACTGGCTCGAACGCACGATCTGGAGCTCATCGCCGACACGACGATTCGCCGGTTCGTCCTGAGCAGTCCCGTCGCCCCGCCCGGTTCGTGGCTGGGCGGCCCATTCTTGAGCGACGACGGCTTGCACCCGAATGCACGCGGCAATGCGCTGTTAGCTCGGAGAGTGTTGGCGGCGCTCGAGCGGCGTTACGGCGACGGGATCAGCGTTTCGCATCGGGCCAGCCCGTAACTAAGCCCTATTGCAAATTGCAAAATGAAAATTGCAAATTGCAAATTGGACTGAGATATCGAACGGCACAATGCGCTTCGTTGAAACTGCCGACTAAATCTGTTTTTCTTTCAGCGGCCGCTGGCCCCAGGGAATGGGCATGGTCGGCGGGCGGCGATGATGGTCGCCGCGCTCGTCCTTCGGCCGGCCGTGAAAATACTGCACGAACCGCACAAGCTGCTTGACGGCTTCTTCATACGCCTGGCGGCCTTTCTCGGCCGTCGCCAGCTCGGCTTCGCCTAGCACGCCCGTTTCAGAATAACTGCTCGTCCACGAGATTAAGGTCGCCGGGCCGGCGGCAAACAGATCGACCCAATTGAAAGGACTCTGCTCGGCGTTGAAGCTGATCGTGCCATTCTTGATCAGATCCTTCCGCACGTTGTCGCCATCGAGGTAGAGATACAGCGACGTTTCCAGCTCGCACGCGTGGGCGCAGCCGCCGGGAAACTTGCTTTGCCGCCAACGCGGCAGAAACTCCTTGTCGGCGGTGAGCAATTGCCACCATGCCGCCAGCACGCACTCGGCGTCGGTTTCGAGGTTCGTGCGACGGGCAACCAGGTCGAGGTTGGGCATGTTCGACCCGTGCCCGTTGAGCAGTACGATCTTTTTGAAACCGTGATAGGCCAGCGACTTGGTAATGTCGAGCACGTGGTGCATGAAGTGCTCGAAGTCGTTGTTAATCGTGCCCGGAAAGTCCATGACGTGCCCCGTATAACCGTAAGCGACGGTGGGCAGCACCAGGATTTTATCCGGCGCCTGGCGTCCGGCGCCACGGGCGATCTCCGTGGGGCAAATCAGATCGACGTCGAGCGGCAGGTGCGGGCCGTGTTGTTCGACCGCCCCGCAGGGAACGATGCAGACTTTGCCGAGCTCGATCGCATCGTTGATTTCAGGCCAGGTGAGTTTTTCATAACGGTATTCGGTCTGGGCGCGGGACATGGCAAAGGTCAGGGTAAGGGATTGGGTTTAGGGTTGGTTGCGACGGAAAACAACGGGTAGTATGCACTACAGCACACGATCGTGCGCCCAGGGATACCGCCGGCCGGTAAGGAATTCTTTGTAGGGCGCGGCAATCGGTACATGGATTTGCTCGGGCTTGAAGTTGGTGTTGACCATTTCCAGCAGCGGCACGACGTCGACGTCGCCATAACCGATGCCCCGGACCTCGAAGTAATCGTGGTTAACGTCGAACACCTGCAAGCGGTCTGGCCAGACGCGCACCATCCTCAGCATCCGCAATTCGCTCCGCGTGCGTTTCAGAAACTCCAGGGCCGCCGCCAATTGGCCGGGCCCATAATCGAAGGCCGCCAGTGGTGGAGGCTCGTTTGTCGGTCGATCGGCTGCCATGCCGCCATTGTGCCGACGGCCGCCAACCGTGGCAAATCGGAGTGGCGATCTGGGCTGTTCAAAAGTCGGCTGGTGCAAATGGGTGACTAAGAAAGCCGCATAGCGGCGGCAGCCTTTGGAGCGCGGCGATTTATCGCCGCTTTGGTCGGTCGCGGAGCGACGTTTCTTTCGTCGTTCCGGTCCTTGGTCGCCGACCGACGCATCAAAAGAAAGCGGCTCCGCCGCAAGTCAAAGTGGCGATAAATCGCCGCACTCCAAAGGGTTGCTACGCTTTCGGTATGGTGGACCGTGGTTGCGGCGTCATGTGATACGACTTGTGTAGATCAATGTAGGATCGCGCCCGCAAAAACTCTGGGCGTGCGACGGCCGATCAGGGATTCTGCTTTGGCGCCTGACCGGTAATTGCGGCACGCCTTGCCCCCGCTTACAATCGCTGCGGTTGCCAGCTCGTGCGATTAGTTCTTTTACCGGAGAACGTCAAATAGGTTTCGTGCTCGTCGGTCTCAACCAAATCGTGATCATTCAGCAGCGGTGAGGCATTGATTCATGTCGAGCACGTGGCGCTATATGAAGCCTGTTCGCTGGCTTCTCTGCCTGATCGTTGTCTTGGCGGCGGCTTCGGCGGCCGTTGCCAAGGAAGGGCCGGCGATCTATGTGGTGCTGTGGTTCGATACCGAAGATTACCTGTTGCCCGAGAGCGACGACGCGGCGCTGAGGCTGGCAGAGTTTCTCAGCGGCGAAGGGATTCGCGCCACGTTCAAGGTTGTGGGCGAAAAGGCCCGCACGCTCGAACGGCGGGAGCGGTACGACGTGATTGCCGCGCTCAAAAAGCACGAGATCGGCTATCACGCCAATTGGCATAGCGTGCAACCCAGCCCGGCCATGTACTGCTCCGACCTGGGCTGGGACGAAGGCGTGGCCGAGTTCGACCGCCGCGAAGGCCCCGGCCGGGCCGACGTGGAACGCATCTTCGGGCAAGCGCCGACTTGCTATGGCCAGCCCGGCAGCTCGTGGGCGCCACAATCGTTCGGCGGCATGCGACGCTGGCAGATGCCGGTGTACCTGGACGCCGGCGGACACGTGCGGCTTGATGACAAGCCTCATTACTACTGTGGCGTGCTCACGCTTTATAAGCTGGCCCATACGCTCCGCACCGGCCTCAATGGCGACGCCGACTTGCGGGCGGCCCAAGACCGTTTTGGCACCGCCCGGCAGGTGCTCAGCGAGGAGGGCGGCGGCGTGGTGAGCATCTACTATCATCCTTGCGAGTTCGTACACAAGGAGTTCTGGGACGGCGCCAACTTTCGCGCCGGCGCCAACCCGCCGCGCGACAAGTGGGTGCTGCCTGCCAAGAAGACGCCCGACGAATCGGCCGTCGCCTGGCGCAGCTTCGAGGGCTACATTCGCTTCATCCGCGGCTTCGGCGACGTGAAGTTTATTACCGCCTCTGAAGCAGCTCGCTTGTATCGTGACCGCGCTTGCGAGCGGCAGTTCTCGACTGCCGACATCCGGCGCATTGCCGAGCAAGTAACGGCTGACGTCAACTATCAGGCAAACGAGCAGTATGCCCTGGCGCCGAGCGAGGTCTTTTGGCTACTCAATCGCTATGTGGCTGATCTTGGAAAACTTCCAAAAGACGGCCTTACACTTACCTCGACGCCGTTCGGGCCGACGGAGCGAGGCAGCAGCTTCTCGGGCGATGCGTTGACAGTTGATTGGTCGCAATTTTCGCGCACCGCCATCGACGTCGCCGACTTCATCGACTGCCGCGAGCGCGTGCCCAGCACGGTATGGCTGGGCAGCAAGCCCGCCTCGCCGGAGAGCTACCTGGTCGCTTTGGCCGAGGTAACCTTGCGGCTCGCTGAAGGACATAAACCGCCGGAATCGGTGACGCTGAAAAGGGCCCAGCTTGCGGCGGCCAGGTTTATCGCGGACGACAATGCCGGCCTTTGGGGCTGGGTGATCTTTCCGCCCGGTTTTCGGGCACCCGACATGATGCAGCTTGCCAAGCGGCAAGCCTGGACCATCAAGCCGGCCTTGTTGACGGCAGAAGAGCAATGACTCAAACCGCCTCTTTCCGCATCCTGCTGTTATGGTTCTCGCTCGTCGTGGCCGGCAACGTGTCACGCGGCGACGACGAACAACCGCACCGCTACCTTTACGTGGTTTGCCCGGGCATACGCGACGATTTGCAATTTGGCGGGGCGGGCATCCTGGTGTTTGATATCGACGATGGGCACAAGTTCGTCAAACGCATTGCCACGCCCGCCAGCCGAGAGGCAAAGCCCGACAACATCAAGGGCGTGTGCGCGAGCGCCAAAACCGGAAAGCTCTATTTCACCACGCGATCGAAACTGTATTGCCTCAATCTGACGACCGAGGAGACGCTTTGGGAAACCTCGCCTCCCGACGGCACCGACCGCATGTCGCTCACGCCCGACGGCAAGACGCTGTACGTGCCGTCGTTTGAGAAAGATACCTGGAACGTCATCGATGCCGCCACCGGCAAAGTTATTACGTCAATCGAAACCAAGAGCGGCGCCCACAACACCGTGGTCAGCCGCGACGGCCAGCGGATGTATCTCGGAGGTTTGAAGTCGCCTATCTTGTTCGTGGCCGATACGCAGACGCACCAACTTGTCGAGCAGGTAGGCCCGTTCGCCGGTGCGATTCGCCCCTTTACCGTGAACGGCGCCGCCACGCGGGCCTTTATCTGCGTCAACGGCCTGTTGGGGTTCGAGATTGGCGACCTAACGTCTGGAAAGAAACTGTATCGCGTTGAGGTGGCGGGCCATGAGACTGGGCCGGTCAAGCGGCACGGTTGCCCGAGCCACGGAATTGGACTGACGCCCGACGAGAAGGAAGTCTGGGTGGTCGATGCCTTCAACCAACGGGTTCACGTGTTCGACAACATGGCGGAGCCGCCGAAACAGAAAGAGAGCATCACGCTGCGCGAGCAGCCCGGCTGGGTGACGTTCAGCCTCGACGGACAGTTCGCCTACCCTTCGACGGGCGAAGTGATCGAAGCAGCGAACAAGCGCATTGTCGCCATGCTGGCCGATGAAGAAGGCCGGCAGGTTCACAGCGAGAAGATGCTGGAGATCGACTTTCGCGGCGACAAGGCGATTGCCGCCGGCGACCAGTTCGGCGTGGGCCGCGTCGTGCCGAAGCAGTAGATGAACCCGCAAGACCAGTTGGCCAAAGACCTGCGCAAGCTGTTCACGGACAAGCCCCCCGTAACGTCACCCGCCGCTCTCGCGCCCGGCGCGGCGATGTAGACCATCCGGGCATACGCCATGTTAGCGGGTTCGACTCGGCCTTGCCAGAATGCCCGATTTGGCAGCCTTTTAAAAATTGGAAAGCGCGCGGCGATCTGTTTTGCCTGACCTAAAGCAGGTGAAGCTGACTCCGGTCTTAGCTGGTTACCGGGTGATTGGGATTGTCGTAGAACTGGCTGGCGGTCAGCAGTTGGAACTGTACGTCGTCC
>DASSFG010000688.1:0-2626 GCA_035694685.1 Pirellulales bacterium | reverse complement strand
AACAATCCAAACGATTGGCGGCGCGGAACAAAATCAGCAGTGAACCTTCGCGCGTCTTCGCGCCAAAAAACTCCTCGTTTGCGCAGGCCGCGTGGAACAAGGGAGCCTTGGCTCGCGCCGGCCCACCATTGCCGTGGGCTGACAGAGCACTAGTACCCAGCCGGCAGTAGGTGGAACCATCGATTAGCCACCTAACGCTCGCGCGCCGCCGTTGGCGGCCGGTTAAGCGATGCCGGCAACCCCCCGCAATACGTTGAAGATGGCGCCCTTGCCCGTTCGCGCATACCGCGCGGAAGACTGTTGGTATCAGGCGGCGAAGCAGTATAATCCGTGTTGGGCCATTCGGCTCGGATAGACGAGGGCAGTCATCGCGCCCCGACTGGACCTTGAAGGCGAGAAAAGGACTTGACGATGAATGCGCTGGCACCTCTCGATACGATGCGTGTGTTGGTCGTCGACGACGACCGCGACACAACCGATTGCATGTCGCTCTTATTGAAGCATTTGGGGCATGAAGCTCACGTGGCCAATGACGGTGGGGTGGCGATCGAACAGGCGCCGCGCATTCGGCCTGACTTGATGCTCGTCGACCTGGCTATGCCCAAGATCAGCGGGCTGCAAGTCGCCCAGCAGGTGCGACAGGCTCCCGAGCTCGCAAATACTTCGCTGGTCGCGCTGACGGGTTATGGCGACGCTCCACACCGCGAAGAAGCAATGGCTGCGGGCTTTGACGAGTGCCTGACAAAGCCGTTGCCCATGGATCACCTGCTGGCGCTCTTGCAACGGGTGCGCGGCCGCGTCGCGGCGAGCCGAGAACGAGCGGCTTTGGCGGTCGACATTTCTACTCGCAGCCAAGAGCTGAAGGCGAAGACAATTGCCGAGTCCGACGTCCAGGGACCGGTGCGCCCGGACGCGACACCCGTTCGCATCGCGAAATCGGGCATCAGCGACGTCGTGGTGTTGCAGGATCCGGAAACCGCGTCTCACCTGCGGCAATGGTTGCGCGAGCGCGGCTGCCGCGTCGGCCCGGTATTCCACTTTTCGCCCGGCCAGGCGGCGTTCTTCAACTATTCTCGCCGCCAATTGCGAATGCTGCTGGGCAATAATCCCGAGTATCGGATCCAGCAGTAGGGGATGCAGCTCCCTGCTATGTAGAACGGAATTCATTCCGTTCATGATGCCCACAACGGAATGAACTCCGTTTCACGGCTTGTGTCCGGCACCTTACACACTTGCACCTATACCCGCCTCGACGGCAATGCGAATCAGCTCCGCACGGTTTCTTGCTCCCGTTTTTTTCAATAGCGCCGCGCGGCGAAGATGGACCGTCCGCAGGCTGATCTCCAACTTGCGGGCGATCTGTTTGTTGAGCTCGCCGGCTACCGTGAACTCCAGTAGCCGTCGCTCGACGTCAGTTAAATCTCCCAGCCGGTGTGCGCCAGTGCTTGGCGAAACCCTGATCTGCTCGCCTTGCCCGGCGCCTTCGATCGCACAAGCAATCACGTCGGCAAGCTCCTGCTCGGCAATTGACTTCTCGACTACGTCGAACGCTCCGGCCTTCATCAACGCTACCGCCAGGCGAACGTTCCCGCTTGCCACCAACACCACGACGGGCAAGCTCGGTCGGCGGTCGGCCATCTCCGCGACGGCCGTCAACGCATCCACATCGGCTGCCGTGCCGTCGACAACCAGGCACTGTCGGCGAACGAATGCCGGTCCGTCGGATTGATCGAGGAACGTGCGGAATGAATCTAACGCCACTATTTGTGCGTCCTCGCCGAGGATTGACATCATGTCGTAATTCGGCGTCGCATCCCAACCCAGGAAGGACACGAGCGGGGTCGGTTCGGCGCCAAGACGCTGGCGCCGTCGCCAGTGCTCGTCCAGGCCGGCCCGCGACTCTTCGTTTTGCCGGCGTGACCGAGTCGCGGCCCGATGGCTTCTGGCGATCTGCTCGCGCGTCCTGACGATCTTCTTGCGCACGCGAGTCACAATCGCCAGCAGGTCGGTCAAGGAATAGGGTCTTACAAGCAGCTCGTCGAAGCCGGCGGTCGTGGCCTGAGTACGGCTTTCGGGATCGACGTCATCGGTGAGCGCAACCAGCGGCGTCTTGACAAACGCGGGCATCTGCCGCAATCGCCTTGCCACAGCCAGCCCATCGAGCACGGGCGAGGTCAAGTCGATGAACACCGCATCGGGCTTGAGCTGCGGTGCTTGCTGCAACGCGATTTCGCCGGTTGCGGCGACCAGCGTCTGGTGGCCATAGTGCCGCAGCAAATTCGCCATCGACATCGCCGCGCTCTCATCATCGACGACGAGCACGCGTATGCCGGAGTCGGCAATCATTTCGATTCCCTTTTTTCAATCACCGAGGGGCGACTCTGCCATTTTCGGAAGTCCGCAAAAAGTATACCAGGGCAGCCACCTTAACGCCATCGAACCCGTTTGACCTCCTGAACCCGTTTACTACCCCGATGAGCCGGACGCTTTCAGTTCAGCTTGCGTGTACGGCGCAAGCGCCACCGTCTCATACATCCGCGGAACGCAGGTGTTCCAGCCGCGCTTGGCGTGCAGCTCGGCGGCCAGGGCGCGGGCGCTTTCCAGTTCGCCGTGCGTTAAAAAAATT
>DASSFG010000687.1:0-12103 GCA_035694685.1 Pirellulales bacterium | reverse complement strand
ACGTCATCGCCGAGCACCGCCTTGGCCAGCTCCTTGACGGCGAACGACTTGCCCGAGCCGGGTTGGCCAAAAACGCCGATGGAGAGCGGCCGTTTGACGCGCGGGGTGTCGCGATAGTTTTCGATAAGCGAGCGAATGTTTCGCAATCGTTCGATTTCATCGCGGTCGATTGTCCGCAGCTTTCCGAGCTTAAGTTGCGGCACGTTTGGCAACGTCTGCAAACCGAACTGGGCGACAAGCTGCGCCTGACCGAGCGTCCGTGCCAGCCGATTCGTGTCGTTGTCAATGCCAGCCTCCAGAATCCGCCAGATCGTCCCGCCGCTCAGCCCCGGCACCGCATCTTTGGGGACTTCCGCGTGACAGAACGTAATTGTTGGCGAGAGGATTTCATCAGCCACTTCGCCCAATGGAAGGCGAGGCGCCGCTTTTATGTCTCCATGTCCGCAGGCAACCAGTCTGCGTGCAGCAGCGAGCCCTGCGCGGGCCCCATCGAGTAAGGTGGTGATCTCAGCGTTCGGTTCCACGTCGACTCTAGAGCGCTTCGCCGGGAGCCACGATACGATGCCCGTCACAAAGCATGACATTCTGCCAAACACGTCGCCTTCGATGCTGCCGCTCCAGTCGCCTTCGAGGTGGCGAGCGTCGTAGATCAGATGGCAGCGTGGCTCGCCTTGGCGGCAATCGGCGAGTAGCGCACCTTCGACGCCGAACATGACGAGCAGACACCTGCACCGCCGCAGAGGCTGCAGTGAGGGGTTGGCCCGCAGCGCCTGCACCAGGTCGAGGGCGGTCCGTTCCCAAGATGCACCACTACTGACGACG
This sequence comes from Pirellulales bacterium, assembly GCA_035694685.1. Lineage (GTDB taxonomy): Bacteria > Planctomycetota > Planctomycetia > Pirellulales > JAICIG01 > DASSFG01. The sequence continues at coordinate 11,281 of DASSFG010000687.1, read as the reverse complement.
ACCGGCTCCCGGCGCAAGTCGGCGACGGAAACGACGACCAGGAGCCGCTCAATCCAGAGATTGTCAGCCGTTAACGCGTACCACAGGTCGCCCGACGCCAGCGGCGCGGATGTTTTGAGAACGATCCACTCCGGCAAGGCCGACGCCGACGAGGGAGAATCTTGAAGCGACGCAGGCCATGCTGACTTCGATCGTGGAAAGCGAAAGTCCAGCCCGCCGTCGTCAAACAACCAAACCTGATGATCGGCGCGAATTGCATCGGTTTTTGCCAGAGGCGTAAGGCTGCGCTGGGGATCGCGTGCTCCATATCCAAGAGATTGCTTCAGCCGCCAAACGTGGTGTGCTGCTTTCTTCGGTGTGGCGCGCTCGGCGAGCGACGCTTCTTGAAAGGCAGGAAATGGACTGTAGAGGCCATAACCGTTCAGGTGCAGATTCTCGATTGCGGCCGTTCCGCATTTTGACAGTTCCAGCAACCCGAACACTGGTTCATAATTGAGCGGTGGCGAGTTCGCGCGGCTCTCGGCACTCGCTGCCGCGACGCGAACACGGCATTCCTGGAGCAACTTAAAAAGGAGCTCAGCACCGCCTCCGGTGGTAATCTGTCGGGTGCCATAACGGATTCGCGACATTGCTTGCGGCTCTTGACCCTCATAGATGTGATGGTCGAGGATCGCGTCGCCAGACACTAGAACGTTCATCGTTTCGCCAGCCATTGACGAGCACCTCGCGAGCAAAGTAGATCGATTGATTCAGTTAGTTTATCAGCACCGCTCCAAAGTGGGCACTAACAAATCATCGCGGTCCGCGGATGCGGATTAGCGAGGGGCTGACGCGGCGGTCACCGGTCGATCTCGTACGTGCTCTCAAAGAGCGGCTGCTGGACGAGCCAGACGTCGTCGAGCTGGGCAGTATAGGGATCGGCGACATCGCCAGTGACGACGTAGCCGCCGGCGGGCGAGTAGAGGGGCCGGTCCATGTCGTAGCCCGGCCGAATGTAAAAACCTTCGATGCCCGGTGCTGCGATTTGAGCAACCCAGTTACGCACGCCCTCTTTGGGCTTGAAGACGCGATACTTGCGCGGGGCGCTGTCGAAGGTAAATTGCTTCTCCTCCTCACCGGCGAGGTCGTACTTCTCCTCGACCTTGGCTGGCTTCTGAAACCACGGCTCTTCCGCCACGCCGACGCAGAGCCAATAGCCTTCACGGGCAACCTCGTTTGCATGATCGGCCGTCGTTAATTCCTTGCCGATGTCGTCCGGCTCAAGCTCTCGCGCCCAGATCGGCTTCGTCTTGCGGGCATGTCGCCAGGCCCTATGCTCGCGGATCCAAGCAAGCGTCTCCTCGTGGCTCAGCTTTTTTCCGGCGGCGGGTTTTGCTTCGTCCACTGTTTCTTCCACAGGTTTCTCTGCCGTTTTTTCTACTTGGCAACCAATCGACCCGCACGAGAATGTGAGGCAAACGACCGTGAAGAGTCCGTGGCCGCAAGATTTAAACGGCGAAGCATGTCGAGACAAGAACATTTATCGCGCCTTCAGGAGCACGTTCGAGCCTAATCTACTTTGGCGGTGGGGAGCGTTCGGCGTCAAGTGCCTGCCGACATAGCGGCGATTCGCTGTATCCTTCGTCGAGCTGCTGAAAACGCTGGCCATACCGGCCGGGCGTTTCACTGGGTTTACGATCCACTCATTGCGACACTCGTTTGAGACGATCACTGTGGATGCGGGAATTCCGCAGCGCGTAGTTGACGCTTGGATGGGGCACGTCAGTGATCGGTCAACGGGGGTGCAATACTACAAACTTGCCGACGACAAGTCGCAAGAGTGTACGAAGAGGATCCCGTTCGGGATAGGCAAGTGCTTGCTGCTAAGCCGTTTGCGGCGGCATTCTTTTTTCCAGCGGAGGGCATGGGAGTCGAACCCACAACCCCGTTAGGGGCACCTGATTTCGAGTCAGGCCGCTAGCCATTCGCTTACCCTCCGGGACTTGCTTTGAATCTACTGTCCGCGCTGGACGTTGGCAAGTTGACGAATCGTGAGCTACCTTTTTGGAGCGGACACCTCCCAGGCGCTCGCGGTTCGCCCCTGCAGTGCCGACTGCCGCGCCAATCTTATGGGAGCGGATTGCTTCCGGACAGGTCCGATTTCCCTATTCCCTGCCGCGAGAGGCTTTACATGGATCGACTTGATCGCAAACGAAAGCAGCTTGCTTCTTTGTGTAATTGCGTGGCACGTCGCTCGGGGGCCGGCGTGGTGGTCGCTGACGTGATGACCGCCAAGCCTGCATGTATTTCGCCCGACGCTACCCTGCTGGAGTTGGTCAGGCTGTTTCACGCCAAGGAATTCCGGCATCCGCTGGTGACCGACGCGGATGGCAACCTGGTGGGCGTTGTGAGCGACCGCGACGTGCTGCGCTGCTTCGGCCCCGGTCGCTATCCGGAGGCCGACGTGCTCGAAGGAGTCACCGCCGCCGACATCATGAGCGGCGACGTAGTGACGATTGCGCCGGAAGCGCCGTTGGAGCAGGCCATCGAACTGCTTTGCGGCTACGGCATCAATTGCCTGCCCGTGGTGTCCGGCGGGAAGTTGGTGGGCATACTGACCAGCACCGATCTTTACGTCGCCTTAGAAACGTTGTTAAAAGCGCTGCGTCAGGCGCCTTCGGCAAGTCCGGCGAAAAGGGCGGCTGCCAGCCGCTAAAATCGCTGCCAACCGACCATGCGGCGGCCACTCGTAATAAGTCTTGCCGGCATGCGTAATCTAGCGGTTCTTGGGGTTCGCCCCGCTGTGTTGGGCGGCCGAGAAACTTTCCGCCGCCGCCTTCGAGGGCGACGATAGATGGCTTGTCGCCCATCCTTGGAACGCACGCAGGACTACAAAGCAACATGCCAAAAGAGATCGTTCGAGTCGTCACCCGAGGGACCGATGGCACGCTTCGCGTAAAGGAATACAACCGACCTGAATCGCTGCTCAAGATGCACACTCAAGTGGGCATCGACGATTGCAGCACCGACCTGGGCCTCCGCGGCCTGCCCGTCTTCCGCGGTCTGATTGGCCCGATGCCCGAGGGCAAGAACGTCGTCCGCTACGAATCGCCGGAAGTGTTCGAGACGCTTACCAAAGAGTGGAGCACGACGAAGACGACCCGGCGGCGCACCGCAGCGCCGCAGCAGCTCACCGAGCAAGCGCTCGAGGCAGCCGACGCGGCCGAGTTGGATTGATGACCAAGCGTCTGTGGATCAAATCAAAGAGCCGGCATCCGGTCGTTTAACTGCGAGCCAACGGCTAGCGCGGCGGAAAACTTGAAATCACGTCCACACGATGATTGGTAGTCGGTTGACGATGGAACGATCGCGGGCGCCGTTGGCGGCCGGTTAAACGAGTGAAGCCATCACGGGAGGATCCGCACCATTAGATCTCAAGCAAGATTCGCGACGGTTCTTCGATCAGCTCCTTGACGTGCCGCAGGAAGAGCACCGCCTCGCGCCCGTCGACCAGGCGATGGTCATAGGTCAGCGCCAGGTACATCATCGGGCGGACGAGCACCTGGCCGTCGCGTGCTACCGGACGATCTTGGATGGCGTGCAAGCCTAAAATGCCGCTCTGCGGCGGGTTGACGATCGGCGTCGACATCAGTGAACCGTAGACGCCGCCGTTGGAAATGGTGAACGTACCGCCCTGCAGCTCGTCAATGGCGATCTTGTTGCGTTGCGCGCGCTGGCCGAAATCGCCGATGGTTTTTTCCAATTCGGCAAAGCTGAGTCGATCGGCCCCGCGCAAGACGGGCACCACCAATCCCTTGCCACCGCCCACGGCGATGCCAATGTCATAACGATTGTGGTAAACGATGTCCGTGCCGCGAATCTCGGCATTAAGCTGTGGAAAACGCTTCAGGGCCTCGATGGTCGCCTTAACGAAAAACGACATAAACCCCAGCTTGACGTTGTGCTTCTCCTGGAACGTCTCGCGATATTTCTGCCGCATCGCCATGACGGCCGACATATCGACCTCGTTGAACGTGGTCAAAAGCGCCGCTGTCTGCTGTGCTTGCACCAGCCGCTCGGCCACGCGGCGACGCAACGGGCTCATCGGCACTACTTCTAAGTCTTCGCCGCCGCTTGGCCGCAGCATCGGCACGCCTGTCGGCTCGGCAATAGCGACTTCAGCGGCTGGGCTGCCCAATTTGCTGCGCTCCAGGTGCCGCTGCACGTCTTCTTCCAGCAAGCGGCCTCCGCGTCCGGTCGCCTCAAGGTCGCGCGCGGCCAGACCGTGCTCGGCCAACAATCGCCGCGCCGCGGGCGTGACCCAAGGTTGTCCCGCATCGCCGGCGCCGGCCGGCTCGGCCCGGACTACGTTCCTGCGACCTTCTGCGGGTTTAATCGTGGCGGTGGACTGCTTTGTCGTTGAGGCAGACGCCATTTCGGTTGACGTGCGGCGGGCGGTATCGCCGTCGGCCTTTGGCGCCGCGGACTCGTCGCCGGCGGGCGCCGCCGACTCTTCCAGATAACCGATGACTTCTCCAACCGCCGCGGTCTGCCCCTTCTGCTTGAGGATTTTGCTCACCTTGCCCGAACTGGGCGCAGGCAATTCAACCGTGGCTTTGTCGGATTCGATTTCGACGACGGGCTGATCTCGCTCGACAAATTGGCCCTCGCCTTTCAGCCACTCGCCGAGTTGCACCTCGGTAATCGACTCGCCGACGGTGGGCACCTTCAATTCAATGGTCATGCGCTGTCCGTGAGCAACTTGAATACCAGCCGGTTTAGAACAGAGGGTTGCGTCCCAGCTTGCGGCGGACCACCGCCCATTGTCCGGCGTGCATCAACCAGTGTGTCGAGTGCATCACGAAGACGCCGCCGATCGTTTCGATGAAAGCACGCAAGCGTTCGGGAGCGGGGCGGTCGAGATCGGCCTCGCTCAAACCGTCGAGGGCCTTCAAAGTGGCCTCGCGCTGCTGACGATAAAGACGCAAGTATTCGTCTTTGCTCAGAAAGGCGTTGCGGTCGTCCGAGCCGGCCGTGTCCTTGTCGTGCTTCTCCTTGAAGCCGGTGGGTAACGCGGGCATGGAACCTGGGCAGGTCTCCTCGGTCATGCCGTTTTCGGACGCGATCAGATGTCCCAATTGCCAGGCGATGTGGTTCGCTCCTGGCACGGGGCGCACCAGCAGGTCAGCGTCGCTGAGATCGTTCAGATAGCTGGTGCTGATCATGTCGGCGCCGGTTAAGGCATTGCGTATTGCTCCATGGGCGTTCATTTTGTTGACTCCAAGTGAATGAGTTCTTTTTCTGCGATCGGTGGATTGTAAGCGGTGGCTGACGAGCCGGGTAGGGCGGCGCTCGCTACGAACGTAGGATGCGACAAACGAGCGGAGCGAGCGCCGGCCCACCATTGGCGACAAGGAGACAAGGAGACAAGGGGACAAGCGGACAAGGAGACAAGCGGACCAGGATAAGACATCAATCATGTCAAGACGTTACGACACATTCCCCTTGTCTCCGTGTCCCCTTGTCTCCTTGTCTTTCCTGCGGCTGGGCGGGCGAATCGCAAGATCGCTGGTTCCATCCTACGGCGCGAGCCGCTCCCTCACACCGGGAATAATGCGGGCGGCGTTTTCAGAATAGACCTTTTTGAGCACTTCGTCGGGCAAGTCGATGCCGTAAATGCGCCAGAAGCCCTGGGGCGGAAAGGGCGTCTCGGCATAAGGAAAATATTCGTCGCGCGTCTCCAGAAACCGCCAGTACAGCACGAGCCGATCCGGCGAGCGTGGGCCATCGGTGCCGAAGAGAATGCGGTCGGCGTATTTCAACAAGAAATCGCGGGCCGTGTAAGGCTGACGTCCCAACTCGTTGATGCGCGAGGCAATCTCGAGCACCAGGTTCGGGTGCTCGTCGAGCCATCTCCCCGCTTCCGCCAGGTCTTCGCCGTCGTTGGCCAGGTGGGCGCCGATAAACGTCGTTGGTCGATGCCGCGCGACAATTCTGTTGCGCGCCGCGTGCAACTCCGCCCGCGCCGGAAAATCGCCGCCGTAAAAGCTCCAGTCAGGATGGCGGTGCAACTCTTCCCAACGCTCGTTGGTCTCGTCGACGGGATCGAAGAAGGCGGCCGGATCGGCGGTGTGCATGATCACGGGCAAACCTAGCTCGCCGCACGCGCGCCAGATCGGGTCCCAGCGAACATCGTCGATCCGGATCAGCGAGCCGTCGGGATTGCGGTATCTCAGGCCGAAATCTTTGAAAACCTTCAAGCCGCTGGCGCCGGCCTGTTTGAGTCTTGCCAATTCCCGGGACATTCGACGGGCAAAATCGGGCCGCTGGCAGTCCCAGGTGGCCGGGTCGTCAGCCTGGCCATCACCCCGCCAGTCGATATTGGCAAAGATGACAAATCGTTTACGATACTTCGTCCACAAATACCGGGCATGCTCGTCGAACGCTTCGCCCATGCCGCCATCGAGACTGACGCACACGGCGATGTTCTGTCGGTCCATGACGCGCGCGAACTCATCGAGTTGCTCGGGCGAGTGATGAAAACGAATGCGCGGATGGACATGTACATCGACCACCGGAAACTTTGCCCGCGCGAGGTGGTGCTCATTGTTTTTCAGCTTGGGCGTTGGCTTAAAGCGATCAAGCAGCAGCTCGCGCCCCTCACGGCCATCGAGCGGCGGATCTTGTGCCACTACCACGACCACAACACCGAGACAGAGAAGGCTCGCCATTCCGAGCATACAACCAAACAAGCGCAAGCCAGACACCCAATCTAAGATCTAAGCCCTAAAAACCTAAGACCTCTTTTTAGATTCCCATCCCCGCCAGGGCGTCGATTACGCTGCCAATCGCACCAGAAAGCATGGGATGCGTCGATTCAAAGCCACGCGCGGCATCGGTCAAGCGGCGGACGACTGACTTGTGAGTCGGCGTCGCGGTTTCGAGCGGCTCGCCGCGGTCGGCCTTAGCCAAAACCTGCTCGATGTCGGCCATGACCTGCCTCATCATGGCTGCCGAGTCAGGATCGACGCTCTCGGACGCCTCCAATTGTCGATGAAGTTCCGCCAGCGTCGCGCGCAAGTTCTGCAAATCGTCGGGCATAGCGCTAGGATAGGTGTGCGGTCTAGGCGTGGCAAGGGCCACTTTGGAGTGCGGCGATTTATCGCCGCTTTGCCTTGCAGCGGAGCCGCCTTTGCACCTTGCACAGATCTCTATCGTTGCCGAAAAGAAAGTAAAAGAAGGTCGCTCCGCGAAGAACGAAAGCGGCGATAAATCGCCGCACTCCAAAGAGGAGCCGCAGCAAGTGCGGATCAGCAGTACGGCGCTACGTATCACTCAACCCCGCTAGCTCGCACAACGCGGCGGTCATGACGGGTTGCGGACAACTCCAGACCAAGAAGAACAGCGCTTCGCGGCACCAGCGGCCGGCTGGATGGCCGACGACGTAACCGCTTCCCTTGGCAGCCGTCAAGGCCCCATGCGCGGCGCGCAGCACCAGGCTGTTCGCCCTGGCGCGGAGCTCGTCGGACGAGCAACCTTCGCCGCCGGCAGCCAACGTCAACAGCTCACCTTCCAGCTCGACATGTTCCGCGCGCAGGCTCTCGGCCGCGGCCACAAGCTCTTGGCGATTTGCCGCCTCGCGCTCAAGATATTCGATCGCGCCGGCAGCATGGCCGAGGGCCAGCGCGGAGGTCTGCACTCCGCCAGTTCCCGCACCACGGCCGGAGAGCACGTTTTCTATCGGCCCCGCCAACAGCCAATGCCGCTTGAGCAGCACGTCGCGGCACTCGGCGCCGCCCGTTAAAGTCGAGGTCAAGCCAACGAGTTGCGCCGGTGGATTGGCCGAGAAGCCAGGCAGGCTGGTGGGCAACACGGCCAGAATCTGCCGTCCGTCGTCGCAGGTGGCGCCGGTGACGACATAATCGGCGCGGACCGCACCGGTGACCCAGGGAATCGAGCCGTTCAGAACGAAGCCGTTGCCGGTCTCATTCGCGGCGAGCACCGGCCGGGCAAGGTGTCGACGGCTGGTAGTCAAGTGCGCGATGCCCACGGTGGCAAACACCTCGCCCGCGGCAAGCTGGGGCAACAGCTCATCGCGAAGGGCGTGGTTCTCGCTCGTAACCAGGCGGCGACAGACGCCCAACGGCTGCGTCAGCACGAAAGTCGTCGTCAGGCAGGCCGAGCCGAGCCGCATGAAACCGCGCATCAGATCGACTTCGCTCCAACCCACGCCGTGATATTCTCGACCGACGAACCAACGGAACACGCCATAATCTCGGCATAGCGCAAGCTGCTCTTGGGGCCATTCGCCCGATACGTCGAGCGCATCGGCGCGCGCCGCCAACTCGCGGCAAAGGTTCCTGAGGGCCGGACTCTCCGGCGAATCGATTTGTGTTGGGCGATCTACCATGTTGAATTGAACCTCCTGCGGCTGGAATCGTCGGCCTGCGGGGTTAGCATAAACCCTTATGGAGGACGATTCCATGAACCAGAAAAAAATACGCCGCACGGCGGGAACGAGGCGGCGCGGCGCGATCAAAAGGCGCGCGTCGCGGGTGTTCCGGCCTATGCTCTGCGGGCGTGGCAAGCTACGATTTGTTTAGGAGCGAACATGGCCTTGAACTGCGGCGCGGCGCGGGCCGCGGCGGGCCATGCGCGGTAGCAGCAGCGTCGAAATGACCCGCACCTTACTGGCGGCCATTGCCCGGTTATTGAGCGGCGCCAGCGCGCGCTGGATCGACTGCCAGCCCGACACTTGCCAGCGAGTTTATTTCGCCAACCATACCAGTCATCTCGACGCCCTGGTTTTGTGGTCGGCCTTGCCGGCCGACGTGCGCGTGGTGACCCGGCCTGTCGCCGCCAAAGACTATTGGGAAGCAGGCCGCATTCGCCGCTATCTTTCCACCCAGGTGTTCGAGGCCCTGCTCATCGACCGGCGGCACATCAAGGTACACCAAAGCCCGGTTGACCTGATGCTCAAGGAAATCGGCGACAAATATTCGCTGATCGTCTTTCCCGAAGGGCACCGCAGCGCCGACGGCGAGATCCACGAATTCAAAAGCGGGCTATACTATCTGGCGAAAAAGCGGCCCGACCTGGAGCTGGTGCCCGTGTACATCGACAACCTGAATCGCGTGTTGCCCCGTGGCGAAGTGCTGCCGGTACCGCTGTTGAGCTGCATTACCTTCGGCCCGCCCCTCTGGTTGGAGGCGGGCGAACCCAAGACCGACTTCTTGCGCCGTGCCCGCGAAGCCGTCCGCCGCCTGAAAGAGACCTAGCCCGACTTCACGGTATGCCATGAACCTGATGGATCTGACGACGTTCGGCCTGGTGGGCGGCGTGCTCACGCTGCTGACGATGGCCACCGGCGTCGGCCAGTTGCTCAAAAAGCAAACCGACACCGGCCTGAACCCGGTGGTGATCGAACAGTTCAACCACCGCATTCGCGCCTGGTGGGTGCTGTGCGCCGTGCTGGCCGCCGCGTTCCTGCTCGGGCAAACGGCCACCGTCGTGCTGTTCGGACTGCTGTCGTTTTGGGCCTTGCGCGAGTTCATCACGCTCACTCCCACGCGGATGGCCGACCATCGGGCATTGTTCTGGGTGTTTTTCCTGTTCACACCGCTGCAATATTTCTTGGTGGGATTCAATCGTTACCAGCTTTATAGCGTGGTCATTCCCGTGTATGGGTTCTTGTTCATTCCCGCGCGGATTGCCTTCGCCGGCGACTACAAACGCTACCTGGAACGCTGCGCCAAGATTCAAGCGGGCCTGATGGTTTGCGTCTATTGCCTGAGTTATGCGCCGGCCATCCTTTATCTTGACATCGTCGAGAAGCCCGATCGGGCCAATGCCGTCGTCGGCGCCGACGGCGCCGCGCTTGCGGCGGAAGAACGAGCAGCCGCGCCGGAGCAGGCCACCAAAGACCCTCGCCGCCAGCTCGACAAATATCCGACCGCCCGTTTGTTGTTTTTCTTCTTATTGGTGGTGGCGTTGGGCGACGCCTTTCAATACATCAGCGAGAAGCTGATCGGGCAGCACGTGATTGCGCCGGCCATCAGCCCCAACCGCACTTGGGAAGGTTTCTTGGGTGGCGTCGGTTGTGCAACCCTGTTCGGCACGGCCATGGCGTGGGCCACGCCGTTTCATCCGTTGATGGCGGCGGTCATGTCGCTGATCATCACGACGATGGGCTTTGCGGGCGGCATGACCATGTCGGCCATCAAGCGCGACCGCGGCGTGAAAGATTACGGCACGTTGATCGAAGGCCACGGCGGCGTTCTCGACCGCATCGACTCCACCTGCTTCGCAGCCCCCATCTTTTTCCACGTCACGCGATACCTCTTTACGTAGTGCGGCTGATACACCCGCCTTGCCAGTTATACCGAGCCACCGTAAAGCCTGTCGGGTTGGCGACTTGCACCAACGCGGCGAGTGCCGCTTCGCCGTTGCTTGACTTCTCTGGAGTAGTGACCAATAGTTGGCACGTGGACGTGAGCCATGCTCAGCGTCTTAGTGATTGTGGGGGCCGGCAAGGCCAAGGGTAGCCTTGCGTCATCAATCACGGGGCAGGAAGCGCCAGTCGCTTCGCCTTTGCTCCGCTGAGACCGCGAGGTCGTCTCGGCAGAGCCGAGGATTCTTTTAAGGGCAGGTATGGACGAAATCCGAACGCATCGCGGCGCTCTCTCTAGTGCCCGCGGGCCCGAACGGGGTCACTCTTACGCCTGGCTGCGCGAGCCCTTTTGCTCGGCATGCAAGACTTTCACTTTTCGCTTTTTCAATTTCACTCAATGAGGGCAGCATGAATATTCTTGTAGTCGATGATGACCTTGTATGCCGTGACACTTTGTCGGTCATGTTGCGGCGCGATTCTCACGAAGTCTTTACCGCCACAAATGGCCGCGAAGCGTTGGAAAAAATGACGCGGCACGACATCCAGGTCGTGATTACCGACTGGGTGATGCCGGAAGTGAACGGCCCCACTCTTTGCAGCGCGATTCGTGAAGGGAATTTTGGCCACTACGTTTTCGTCATTCTGCTTACCTCGCGCGACTCGGCCGACGACGTGATCCGGGGACTGTCGGCTGGAGCGGATGAGTTCATGACGAAGCCGTTCCGCGTCGGCGAAGTGCGGGCTCGTATGCGAACGGCAGAGCGGATACTGGCCTTGGAATCACCGCCAGGGCCGTCTGATATAGCGGCGCCCTCACTCCAGACACCACGCCGCTTTCCTTATGCCGCGCGGCAATGGGCCGCCCCCTGCATCAAGGGCCGCGATCCCGACGTAACCGACTTCGTCTCGGTC
>DASSFG010000686.1:0-4369 GCA_035694685.1 Pirellulales bacterium | reverse complement strand
AACAGGGACACTTCGAGGAGCTGCTCACCAGCCAGCGTCAGGCGGTCGGGCAGGCCCCCCAGTCAGCCCAGGCGCACAACGATCTTGGGCTGACGCTCTACGAACAGGGCCGTTTCGACGAAGCGGCAGTTGCTTTTCGGCAGGCATTGGAGGTCAAGCCCGACCTGGCCGAGGCACACAATAACCTCGGCCTGGTCCGAGCGTCCCAAGGAAAGCTCGACGAAGCCATCGCCTCCTATCGCCGGGCAATCGTATTGAAGCCTTCGTTTGCCGAAGCCCACAATAATCTTGGTATTGCTCTGAGACAGTCGGGCCAGGCCGAGGCAGCGGTGGCGAGTTGCCGCGAGGCGGCACGTCTCAAGCCGGAGCTGCCCGAGGCGCACAACAATCTGGGCAGCGCCTTGGAAGAAGTCGGCCAATACGACGAAGCGATCGCCGTGCTCGAGCGAGCGCTGCGCATCAAGCCCGACTTTGCTAAGGCGCACAACAATCTGGGCATCGCCTTTTGGTACCTGGGCCGCTTCGACGAAGCCGCCAAAAGCTATCGCCGGGCCATCGAGCTGATGCCGGAGATGGCCGAGGCCCACAACAACCTGGGCAACGTGCTGCGCGACCAAGGCAATCTTGCCGACGCCGAGGAATGTTACCGTCAGGCCGCCGACTTGAAGCCCAATTACGCCGACCCGCACTGGAACCAGTCGCTGGCCTGGCTCTTGCAAGGCGACTTCGAGCGCGGCTGGGATGAATACGAATGGCGCTGGAAACTGAAAAACTTCAAGCCCCGCGCCGGCAACCAGCCGCTCTGGGACGGCTCATCGTTGAAAGGCAAAACGATGTTATTGGCGGCCGAACAAGGTTTGGGCGATACCATTCAATTCATCCGCTATGCCCCGCTCATCAAGGCCAAGGGCGCCCGCGTGCTGGCCGAGATTCAGCGGCCGCTCAAGCAAATCCTGAGCACCTGTCCGGGCATCAATGAATTGCTCGTGCAAGGCGAGCCGGCACCTGAGTTCGACACCTACGTCACGCTATTAAGCTTGCCGCGGCTGCTGGGCACGCGACTCGACACGGTGCCGGCCCAAATTCCTTATCTCTCGGCCGATCCGTCTCTGGTGGACTCGTGGCGGGACGAGATCAAGTCGTTGCCTGGATTCAAAATAGGCATCGCCTGGAAGGGCAGTCCGCAGAACCGCACCGACCGTGGCCGCTCGCTGCCGCTCAAATTATTCGAGGCATTGGCCCGCGTGCCGAAGGTCACGTTGGTCAGCTTACAAAAAGGGCAAGGCAGCGAGCAAATCGCCGAAGTCGCCGACCGTTTCCAAGTGGTTGACTTTGCCGAACGGCTCGATGCGACCGCGGGGCCCTTCATGGACACGGCCGCGATCATGCAACATCTCGACCTGGTCGTCACCTGCGATTCGTCGCTTGCGCATCTGGCGGGCGCGTTAGGGGTGCGCGTGTGGATTGCTCTGATGCTCACACCCGACTGGCGCTGGCTGGCAGGTCGCGACGACAGCCCCTGGTATCCGACTGCCCGGCTCTTTCGCCAGACGCAGGTTGCCGATTGGTCCGGCGTCTTCGAGCGGATGTCCGCGGCGCTGGGCGAGCTATTGCAAATTGCAAATTGAAAAATGCAAATCCGACAATTGGTACAACGGTCATAAGTGGACGGCGCGGCTCCGATTGCCGGTGGGCCGGCGCACCCGGGTTATGTCCAACTCCAATTTTCAATTTTCAATTTGCAATTTGCAATCCGTTCCCCGTGGTAGCGCCCTTCGGCCTTCCACTATTGCAAATTGCAAATTGAAAAATGCGAATCCGACAATTGGGCCAACGGTCATAAGTGGATGGCGCGGGTCCGGTTGCCACGCGGCACGGATTTTGAGACGACCTCAAGATCTTGACCTATGCTTGTCACAGGTGGTCGTTCGCGAACTGAGCGAACGATTTGGTGCGGCGGTCGACTGGTCTGCCGTCAGGTCGCCGTCGGTCCACCCAGGAACTTCTCCACATGCGTTATCGGACCAATCGCGAACGTCGCGGGGCCGCGGCCGTCGAGCTGGCGGTGATGGCGCCGCTGTTGGCGTTCCTGTTTGCCGTCAGTGTCGATTTTGCCCGGGTGTTTTACGTCGCTCAGACCATCGAAAACTGCGCGCGCAACGGGGCCATGTACGCCAGCGATCCGAAGGCCCCCGCCAACAATCTTTATACCAGCGTGCAAAATGCCGCGCTGGCCAATGCGGGTTCCTTGCAGCCCACGCCGACGGTCACCTCTTCCACCGGCACCGATTCCGGCGGCAACCCCTACGTTACCGTCACCGTCTCGTATCCCTTCAAAACGTATTTGAACATTCTGGGAGTGTCGAGCTACACCTTGACCCGCACCGTTCAGGCGCGGTCGGCCAATTAACAGCTCAACAGGCTCGCCATGCGTCGTAATCGAACAATTCGCCGAGGGTCCACAACCGTCGAGGTCGCCATCATCGGCCCCGCCACCTTTATCTTGGTGATGGGGCTGATGATCGGCGGTTTGGGCGTTTTTCGCTACCAGCAGGTAGCCCGCGTGGCCAACGACGCTGCCCGCTGGGCGTCGGTACACGGCACCCTATATGCCTCGGCCACGAACCAACCCGCCGCCACGGCCCTCGACGTTTACAACAACGCCATCGTACCGGCCGCCACCGGTTTAGACCTCTCCAAGCTGACCTATTCGGTTACCTGGAACACCAGCAACAGCCCCTCGCACACCGTCGTACAGAGCGGCACGACGATCAACGTCGCCAATACCGTCACGGTGACGATCAATTATCAATGGATGCCGCAGGCGTTCGTTGGCCAGCAAAACATGAGTTGTACTTCCGTGCGTGTCATGACTAACTGAGGACTCTGCAACTATGCGTGTGACATCAAGAGATCGACGTGGCGTGGCGGCGGTTTTGGTGGCAATTTCCCTGGTGGCGTTGATCGGCATTGCGGCCATCGCCCTCGACGGCGGCCTGTTGCTCGACAACCACCAGCGCACCCAGGCGGCGGCCGACGCCGCCGCGATGGCCGCGGCCGTCGATTTAGCGAACCAATATGCGGCCGGCGGCGACGGCAGCGATCCCACGGGCAAGGCGAAAACGAGCGCCCAGACCAATGCCGCCGGAAACGGATACAACAACGACGGCACGAGCTCGGTGGTGACCGTCAACATCCCGCCCACGTCGGGCAACTACGTCGGCAAGGCCGGCTACGCTGAAGTCATCGTGCAATACAATCAGAAGCGCGGCCTGAGCGGCATCTTCGGCGCCAGCGCCTTACCGGTCTCCGCACGTGCCGTAGCCAAGGGAATCACCGGCAACATCGGAATTTTGATTCTCGACCCGTCCATCAACGACTCTTGCGAAATCGATGGCAACGTCAACATCTTGAGCGGGGGCCAAATCTACGTCAACTCGACGGCCAGCGGCTCCTGTGTGCTAGCGAATACGGCCAAGCTTTCCTGCGGCGGACTGAATCTCGCCGGCACTTTGCAGAGCTCTGGTAGCGTTAGCTATACGAACGGTGGCGGCCTGAACTATTACTCAACTCCCGTTGCGGACCCGTTGGCGAACATTCCAGAGCCGACGACGGCCGGGTTGACCAATCACAATGATGTAAATATCAACTCCAACAGGACTCTCGATCCCGGTATTTACCATAACATTACCATCGGCCCTGGGGGCGCACCTGTCGTCACCTTGAACCCCGGCATCTATTACTTGTCCAGCGGGGGCAGCTTGAAACTGAACGGGGGTAGCCTGAAGGGGACAGGTGTCATGTTCTTCGACGATACAGGGGGCGATAGCTTTCTCAACAAGGCCATGGGGCCAGTCGACATCACCCCGCCCACCTCGTCGTCTGGTGGTACCTGGCCCACGGGCACCAGTTCGTCGACCTATAGCGGCATCAGCTTCTGGATCCCCCGCAATCAAACCAAGGAGGTCCACGTGGAGAGCGCATTCAGTCTCACGATGCCAGGCACCTGGTACGCGCAAGGGGGCGAGTTCGATATCCGACCCGATGGCTCGTCCACCGTGTTCAACATCGGGAATTACATCTGCGACCAGGCGGAATGGTGCCAGGGCTACGGTGGCGGCAAGTCGGATGGGATCATCAACATGAACCCGGCCACGGCAGTCGCCACTCTGCGTCCGACCTTGGTTGAGTAGCCGTCGCCAGGAGGCTACGGGTTAGAGACTAGTGGTTTGTCAAAGCTAGATGTTCGGGTTGGCGTCTGTAGGGAACGCACTCCGTGGCGTTCCGTCGCGCACTGGTGGATCGTCAATTGGTGGTTCACGGAACGCCACGGAGTGCGTTCCCTACAGAACCCATTTCGTTGCTTGAA
>DASSFG010000685.1:0-12234 GCA_035694685.1 Pirellulales bacterium | reverse complement strand
CGACAATGTCCCAGACCTTGATGTTCCGCGGCGCGTCGGCATAGTGCGAGGCGCCGGTATCGGCGACATACAGTTTCTTATAGTCGGGCGAGAAGCAAAGCCCATTGGGCTTAAAGATCTCGTCGGTTAACTTAGTGACCTTCAGCGTCTTCGCGTCGATGCGATAGACGGCTTCTTTGAGTTCCGACTTGGCCTTGTTCCCCTCATAGTCGAGCAAGATGCCATAGCCCGGGTCGGTGAACCAGATCGCGCCGTCCTCGGGATGGACGATCACATCGTTGGGAGCATTCAGCGGCTTTCCTTGATAGGAGTCGGCAAGTACGGTCACCTCGCCGGAGTGCTCATAACGCACCACGCGGCGGTTGCCGTGCTCGCACGAGATTTGCCGGCCTTGCCAATCGAAGGTGTTGCCGTTGCTGTTGCCTGCCGGATGGCGAAGCTTGCTGACGTGGCCGTCCTCTTCCAGCCAACGGAGCTGCGCGTCGTTGGGAATGTCGCTCCACAGCAAATAATGCCCCACGCCGTTCCAGGCGGGGCCTTCGGCCCACAGCATGCCGGTGTGCAAGCGTTGAATGGGCGTATTGCCGATCTTGTATTTTTCAAATCGCTTGTCGAGCACCACGATGTCTGGATCGGGATAGCGCACCGGCTCGGCATTCGGTCCGTAGTCGCGGGCCCAAGCGGCATGCGCGAGCGTTGCCGCCGCCGCTCCCGCCGCGCCAAGAAACGAACGGCGGGCAACCATCGGCACAGGATGATTCTCAGGCGAATTGTCGTACATGTCGGTGGGGCGGGCGTGGGGCTTCATCGTGCGGCTCACATCAAGGGTGCTGGGACAAACAGGCTGTCATTGTAATCCACTGTCGCGCGGTTTGCTGCGCTGTGGCCAAATGATGCAAGCGTCTGCATCGTTTAACCGCAGGGCCAGCGGCCCGCGCGGAGGCGAACGCTCGCGTGGGCCGTTGGCCCTGCGGTTAAACGATCGGATTGTTGTTCCCAGTCTTTAGCCGGTCGGCAAGGAACGATGAAAATGGACGTGCCGCCAGCGGCCGTCCCGGCGTTGCCAAATGCGAGTTTCCTCGGTGGCCGCCGTGACCGGGCTACCGTTAACGAGTTTTTGCACCAGACGGACATAGCTGATCACGGCGGCGTCGTCGCCCAGCCAGCGCACGTCGGGCGACGCCATCGTTACGTGAACCGGTCCCGTGCCGGCGCCGAGGTCAAAATAAAAGCGATGGAAGGGCATGCCCACGATCAACTGCCCGCGTCCCTCGGGCTCGAACGCCGATAGCGACGCATCGCAAAGCTCTTCGTAGGTTTGCCAGTCGGCCACGAAAATGCTTTCCAACAGGCGCTGGTTGAGAGCCAGCAGTTCGCTTTCTGACTCGTCGCGTTTCGGAATTGACATAGCAGTGGATACTCCTATGGTTCGTCTGCTCTGGGCAGCAATCCAAGTTGCGACAGTTTTTCACGGCACTCGTCGCGCTCGCGCGAGCGTTTGAGTTCGGCCCACTCGGGCGGCTGCACGGCCAGAAAATCGTCGAGCGTGGCGTGTGGCCGGCCCAGTTCGCTCAGCCGGGCCGTCAGACGCTGGACGACCTCGCGATCGAGGCGCGTCAAAAACATGCCTTCCAGGCGATAGTCGACAAAAGCCTCCCACACAAAAGGAAAAAGCGGCCTGACGATTTCGTTGCCCATCGTGAGCGCGTATTGGCGAATTTCCCACTGAGCGTGACTGTCCATGCGGAGGGCCAAAAAGTGCAGCAAGTTGTGCAGGTCGATTTTCCAATAGGCCTCGGTGTACGTCGACAGCGGCAGGTCTTTGCGGGCCTGTTCGCGGGCGACGCCCAAGTCGATGCGTCGCTCGTACACCTGGCGGGATTGGTTCAGTAATTGCGCCTCAGCCTCGCTAAGACCGGCGCCAATGTCGGCCGGCAGGGCATCGCCGCTGCCTTGGCGATTTTGCGTGGCTTGCGTGCGCCACGCGGTGGGCGGCGTGTGCTGTGCTGCGTCGATGGCCAGCGAGTAGCGGGTGCTGTACTCGTTCACATTGGCGGTGCGGTGCCGGATCCACTGCCGCCAGGTGTCCATTGGCACGCGCACCAGAAATTTCAGCTCCGCCATTTCAAAGGGCGTGGTATGCCGATGGCGCAACAGGTAACGGATCAAACCACGATCGTCCGACACCTGCCGCGTGCCTTCGCCATAGCTGACCCGCGCCGCCTGCACTACGGCCTGATCGCTGCCCATCACGTCGACCAGGCACACAAAGCCGTCGTCGAGGACTGGAAACTTCTTCCAGCGCAACTCACTCACCAGATCAGACATCAGCCGACCATCGTTCACAGTGATCAAAGAGCGATAGTATACCGTTCCGGCGGGTGCGAGCCTATCGGGCGCCCTATCCAAGGCCCGCAGGGCGGCTAAAATCAAGGGCGGTTCGCGATTTTTTCGCTGGTTTGGGAATAAATCGGCCCTGGATGGACTCTTAATGGATAGAGGCGGCCTATGACGGAAAGCATGCCCACCGTGGAGATCGGCCAACTGGTGTCCGACCATCACGCGGCGGTCTACCGCTACGCGTTTCGGCTCACCGGGGCCGTGTGCGACGCAGAAGACCTCACTCAGCAGACTTTCTTGGCTGCCCACCAGAGTTTGAACCAGTTGCGCCGGCCCGAAAACGCCCGTGCCTGGCTGTTTACAATCCTGCGCAACACCTACGGCAGATTGGGCCGCAAACGCCAGCCGCTTTCGGCCACACCCTACGACATTGACCTGGAGAACATACCTGACGACCTGCCCAACGAGCCCCTGATCGACCCGCAACGTCTGCAAGAGGCGATCGACGAGTTGCCGGACGATTATAAGCTCGTCGTGCTGTTGTTTTACTTTGAGGAGTGCTCTTACCGCGAAATTGCCGAACGGCTATCGGTGCCGCCGGGCACGGTGATGAGCCGGCTGGCGCGGGCCAAAGCACGCTTGCGCACGAGACTATTTGAAACCGAGGAAGCGCCCGTGGCTTCCGCCGCCCGACCCGATTGATTCAGCCGATTGATTTCATGAACCACGAGCCTTTGCAAAGCGACGTCATCTCGGCCATTGAGGCCTGCCGCCCCGGCCAGCACGACGAGCGCCTGCCCGAAGTGGCTGAGGCGTTGGCCGCGGTGCCCGCAGCCCGGCTGGCAGAGGTTCGCCGGCGTGTCGAGCGGCTCGATCGCTCGCTGGCGGCAGCCGTGCAGCAGGCGCCGGTGCCCGCGGGCTTGGCCGATCGCATTCTGGCCCAACTGGCCGCCGCCGACGAACAGGCAGCGATTGAACAACGGGAGGGTGACGGCAGGCTTGCTGCGGCCGAGCATCCAGACGAGGACGCCGCCAGCCTCGACCCCGAGCCTCTCCAGGAACAACGGTCAGGTTCGATTCGTCGATGGCTGAAAACCTCAGCCTGGGCAGGCTTGGCACTCGCAGCGAGCCTCTTGATCGCCCTGGCGGTTTGGCCGCGTGAAACGCTTGACGTGGCCGACGTCCATGCCCGAGCGCGAGAACTTTACCAAACCGATGACCATCGGCTAGACCTTTCCGCCGAGGCGCCTCCGACGCCTCTGGGTGGAGTAGCGCCTAACAGCGTCGCGGGCTGGCGCCCGATCGAGTTCCTCGGCCGCGACGGGTACGCTTACGAACTTGATAACCGGCGGGCCAAAGCCACGCTCTACGTGGTGCCGCTGCAGTCGTGGTTTGGGCCGCGACTCGGCGGACTAGGTACGGTGCCGACCCCTCAAAGCACGTCGGGAGCGACGGTGGCCGCCTGGACGGCAGGCGCGCAGGTATACGTCTTGGTGGTCAATGGTGGCATGGGGTCATTTTCCAGCTTCTTGCCACGCAGCATGGCTTGACGGCAATTTGGGTAGTCGTACCAAATTGCCCCTTCTCCACGGTTTGCCAACTGGTAACTGACGGTGAGGCCACTCGCAAAAACTGCGCGCCTCCGATTCGAGAAGCCTGGCTGGAAATGCCGAACTGAAAAGGGAGAAACGAATCACCTAGTCCGCCGGTCGCAGCATCGCCGCCTGAGATCGCACCGCGCGCTGGCAACGGTTCGCCGTCTGCCTTTTGCGCAGCCAAAACATGCAGTTACTGCGTCACGGCCAACTTGACGACCGGCGCCGCCGCGTATTGACCGAAGAGGTTATCGGCAGCTCGCCGGCGATGGCGGAGCCATCGGGCGAGCCCGGCAGCGGCGCCAGTTCGAACGCTTCTCGACGGCGGCGTTCGACGCACCACGCACGTTCGTATGGAGACGACGTCTTGATCGACCAGCAGGCCCGTGTCACCGATCTGATTCCCCAACGTTACAGCATGCTGGCGCTCGTATTGGCAGCCGGCCTGACCGTGGTCACCGGCGTCGAGGCGGCCCATTTCTGGCTCCCCGAGCTATCGCGCTTGACCGGCGGCAGCCGGCTGACGGCGCTCGACCTGTCCAGCGACGCGGCCCTGGCGAATTGGTTTTCATCGACGGCCCTGGGCTTGGCCGCAGCGGTGAGCGTAGTCATCTACTCGGTGCGCCGACACCGCAAAGACGATTATCATGGCCGCTATCGGTTGTGGTTGTGGGCCGCGGCGCTGTGGGCCGTCATGAGCGTCGACGAAGGGGCCAGCCTGCACGAGGGTCTGAGCGAAGTTGCTTCGCACTTTGGCGCCCAGCGAGGCTTGGGCGGCGGCCCGATCTGGTGGGTGTCGGCTTACGGACTGCTGTTTGCGGCGATTGGCACACGGCTCTTTTTAGAGATGCGCTGCTGCCGCTTGTCGAGCACGTCGCTGGCCGCAGCGGTAGGGTGCTTTATCGCTTCAGTCGTTGCCAAGCTCGGCCTGGTTCCAGCGCTCAACGGCGTGTACGCCGTCATCACGGAAGAGGGCTGCGAGATGGTGGGTGACGTGTTGTTGCTGTTCTCGATGCTGGCGCATGCCCGTTACACCATTCTCGACGCGCAAGGGGCGATCGCCCCCAAGGCGAAAAAAGCCAAGGCCGCCAGATCTGAAAAGCCGCCCGCGCCCGAGGTAAAAAAGGGTCCCGCCGGTAAGACGGATGCGGCAGCCCCGGTGAAACGATCGTGGTTTGGCCGCAGCGCCGTCGACGCGGCGCATGCCTCGCCTCCTGCGCCCAGCCAGAAGACGATGGAGAGCTCAAAGAGCAACAGCAAGGCAGCGGCGGCGAAACCAGCAGCCCGTCCTTCGGCTGAACCTGATGACGACGATGCCGGCCACACACGCACGGCGCGCAAGCAGCGCCCTGCGGAAGAAGACGACTACGATTATGAAGTCGACCGTCGGCTGAGCAAAGCCGAGCGCAAGGCGATGCGCCGCCAGAAAGACCGCCCGCGCGGCGGCGAATAGCGGCTGCTTTACGAACCACCGGGCAATAGCGCACTACGAGCAGGTCGCACGAATGGCGGCGAGCACGCTGAGATAATCGTCGAGGGGCAAACCGTCGACGGTCGGCTCACGGCGACGCGTGACTCCATCCACCGCGCCGCCTTCGCGCACAAGAACCTCGATCAACTCTCGCTGACCGGCTTCGTCCCATTGGGCAATCAGATCGTTGCGGCCAAGCAAGCCGGCCATCGCGCAGGCCAGTGCGTAGGCGCCCCAGTTGCTCACGCCGGCCAAAATCAAAAAGTCGGTGGCGACGCGGCAGATGATGCGGCCGGCATGTTCGCCTTTCAAGGCCGTCCGCAACACTTCCCAGGGGATGGCGCCCATGCCAATTTCGTTGCCGCCATCTCCGATACCCAGCGTAGTGACGCGCCGTTCAGCGATGGTCGGTGGCTCAAATAAACGATGCGCGGGCGACGTATGTTGGTCGATGATTGTGCCACGCATGTTGTGGCAGGCATTGCGGTGCTCAACTGGTACCTCCAAGATAAAACGCGCGACCGCTTCGGTTGCATTTCCAGCCTGCGCGCTCAACGAATCGAGCGTGTGACTCGGCCCGACGCGCTCGATGGCGATGAGATGCGAGAACTGCTCGCAAAGCGAAGGCGGTAACAAACGTTCGATCGCGATCGCTGACACCTCATGCCGAGTAGCCGGCGGCAGTTCGACAAGCTCGGCCTCGAGTCGCCACAGGCGGCAGCCGATGCGCAGCAGCCCGAGAGCGCCGGCATCACTTATGAGAACCACTTTGCGTCCCATTGCTTCCCAGGCGCGTGCGAGAAACAGCGCGCCTGGTGGTCCATCGGTTTCGGCAGCGGGCGGATCGGCTTCGGCCACACAAAAGCCCGTGACGATTGCCACGGCGCCCTGCGATTGCGCCAGGTCGCGCGCGGCGCGTTCGAGCACGCCCGGCGCCAGCCATTGGCCATTGTGCCAGTAAGAGGCCACACCGCGTCCGCCTGGGTCTTGCCGGATGACGGCTTCCAGCGCTTCAAAATCTGTGGGCATGAAGGAGTTGTTGAAGAGTTGCCAGAGAATCAGGCGGTCGCTCAATGAAGCAACTGATCATATGAACCAAATTCCACGACCCCCAAAACCGCCGCTGGCACCTAAATTGGCCCTACCGAAGTCCTGTCAAGGTCCCAAATTGGCGCCCGTCTCGGCACGGCGATCCGGGAATCTTTAAACTTTTTTTCGTCGCATAAGCCATTATGGCAGAGCAGGTTGCGGCACGCCACCCGGCGTATGTTAAACTTTTCTGTTTGCAGTCGGGCGAATAGTCGGCCACATTCTCTTAATGGGGCTTTTGGCATGTCGTTTTTAAAGCGACCGGCCGAGGCCCGCTCGGCGTAAATACAGAATGACAGGGGGGAGACGTACTGCGCCGCCATCGCGACGCAGTGCCCTGTCTTTGGGAGGAAGGAAGGTGCAGTCATGAAAACGCAATTTGCACTATTGGTTTCGTTGGCTTGCTGTTCGCTGGCTCAGGCCCAGGCGCCATGCCAGGAATACCGCTTACAATACGGCACGGTCTTCGAAGAGCGCCAGGTAAACGCCCTGCGCGTCGAATACGAAGACGCCGTCCAGGAGCGGCGAGTGACGAGCTTTCGCCCGGTCTGGGAAACGCAGATGCGCCAGGAACGCCGGATCGTGCTCAAGCCGGTGGTGGAAACGGCCGAGCGCGAAGAACGCTATTTCGTTGAGCGACCGGAGTGGGAGGAACACGTCGAGGACCGCAGCTACGACGTGACCCGCAACGTATTCGAAACGGCGGAGCGCGAAGAACGATACATCGTCAACCGGCCCGTGTTGGAGACCGAGGAGCGCGAAGAGCGATACGTCGTCCGCCGGCCGGTGGTCGAGACGACCGAGCGGGAAGAAGCCTATACGGTGATGCAGCCGGTGACGACCTATCGCCCCGTGCAGGTCGACCAGGGCGGCTTCGCCGAGCAGCAGGTCTATCGTCCCGGCCCGGTGCGCAATCGGCTGCGATGGCAGTCGGGCCAGTGCGTGATCGACCCGGCGACCGGTCAAACAGCCTATCAACGCGGCGGCCTGTTCTGGGTGCCTGAGCAGCGGCCGGGCGTCGTCGAGACGCAGCGCGTGTGGATACCGAACGTCGTCACCACGCAGGTGCCGCAAACGACGCTCATGCCACGCACCGAAGTGCGGAAGGTGCCGGTGCAGGTCTGCCGCTACGTCGATGAGCAGATGGTGCGGAAGGTGCCGGTGCAGGTCTGCCGCATGGTGCAGCAAGAAGAAGTCCGCCGCGTGCCCTACACAGTTTGCAAGCAGGTGGTCGAGCACGTGGAGAACAAAGTTCCCGTCCGCGTCTGCCGCATGTTGCGGGAAGAAATGGTGCGCAAGGTGCCAGTGACCACCACGCGGTACGTGCAAGAAGAGCAGATCAATGAAGTGCCGGTGCGAGTTTGCCGGCAGGAGCAGGTGGAAGAAACCATTCAGGTGCCGGTGAAAGTGGAGAAGCGCGTGCCGGTGACCTACACCTACCGCGTGCCGCGGACCGTCGTCTATCGTGTGCCGATTGACCCGTGCGGCAACCCGATCACGGTGGTTTCACCGCCGGTGGTGCCTGGTTCGGTCGTGCCGAATGCTTCGCCGACCTATAAATCGGAG
This sequence comes from Pirellulales bacterium, assembly GCA_035694685.1. Taxonomy (GTDB): domain Bacteria; phylum Planctomycetota; class Planctomycetia; order Pirellulales; family JAICIG01; genus DASSFG01. The sequence continues at coordinate 4,173 of DASSFG010000685.1, read as the reverse complement.
CGCGAGAACGAAGAGCCGACGCCCGCGCCGCCCAAAGACAACGGCAAGCGGTCAAAAGGTTCGGATGACGATGCCGACGTAAAGCCAGAGCTTCCCGAAGCGACGACCGATGAGCCGACGACTTCCATCGAGCGTGGCCGGCGGGTACCCAACGCTGCCCGCCGCCCCAAGGTCGTACGTTCGCACTACGACCGCAATACTTAGAACATTTGCCGCTTGCGTTGGAACCAGCGCCGGGGCACGAGCCAGAGCAATCTGGCTCGTGCCCTTTTCTTTTGTTATGGTCATTTGCTCGATAGAATGGATCGCTGGACGATGTGGTTCAGGGATGCTTCGAAATGGCCCGCAGGCAAAAGATACGGGAGCAACCGCCGCCTCAGAGCAGCCAGTTTGATTGCGTCGAGATCTACCTGCCCAAGCGCCTCAAGCATCTGTCCGAAGTTTACAGCTTCTTACGAGACCGGGTAAATTCTCGGCTGACGGACGTCGAGCTCAAGGGATTCTCGATTTACGAAGTGGATGGCGTGTTCTCTGGGGAAACACTCTTGGGAGGAGCGCACGCTCGTGATCAGGATCCTTTTTCCTCGTCCCGCGAATTATCCTCAATTGACGGTCCAAGCGGCGGTTAACGAACTTGGGCGCGACATTGTGCGAACGGTGGCACGCGACGAAGAAGCGGTGTGGATCTGCTATTATGAACAAATCGTGACCGTTTTTCGTTCCTCGACGGCAAAAGACAAACACTAGAAGGCAGCGATATGCGGCTATCAATCAAAAAATACGACAATGGCGAGACGTACGCCGTGGAAACCACTGACAACGGCAGTGAAATTATCAACGAAATGGTTGGCGAACGCCGTGTTGGGCAGGGTATCTCTGCGTTCGTCGAAGTGCTTACTGATGAGACCGTTGAGGGCGCCGACCGTTTGCTGGAAGCAATTGGCTGGCTGAAAGAACAGGTCGAAAAAAAGAAGTCACAGTATCTCGAGCCAAAGCGGAAGAAACGTGTTCGATCAAAGGCATGAGGCTGGCTCACAGGTCGCCTCAGGCGACGAAGGCCCCACAACGATCTCCGGCCGGCGAGTCGCCTTTGCCGGCAAGCTGGCGGGCATGAATCGCCGCGAGGCGCAGGAGCTCGTCCGTCAGCACGGCGCCATGCCGGTGGAGCGGCTCGACGACGACCCGCAGATCGTCGTCGTCGGCGAAGCCGAACTTCCCTTGGGCGACGTGGCCGATTGGTTCGAGCGGCACGAGCGCTGTCGCCAGGCGGCCGAACGCGGCGACTGCACCGTGATTACGGAGACGCAGCTCTGGCAGCAGCTCGGCTTTGTCGAAGGCCAGCGCAACGTCCATCGGCTCTATACGCCCGCTATGCTGGCCGACCTGCTCGGCGTGCCGGTGTCGGTGGTGCGCCGCTGGCATCGGCGCGGATTGATCGTGCCCGCTCGCGAAGTACGGCGGCTTCCCTACTTCGATTTTCAGGAGGTAGCCACCGCCCGACGGCTCGCCGAGCTGATGGCGGCGGGCAACTCGCCACAACAGATCGAGAAGAAGCTGGCCGGCATAAGCCGGCTGGTGCCGGGTGTCGATCGCCCCTTGGCCCAACTTTCGGTCCTCATCGAGGGAAAGCAACTGCTGCTGCGTCAGGGCGATGGGCTGATCGAGCCGGGCGGCCAGTATCGCTTCGATTTTGAGGCGCCGCTGGCCAGCGAATGTCCGCCGGCGGCGTTGCAGTTTACCGTGCGTTCGTCGGTTGCGGGCGAAGATCCGTCGATGTCGCCTGAAGAGTTATGCGCTTGGGCCGCGCAGAAAGACGACGAGGGCCAACTCGACGTGGCCGCCGAGCTGTACCGCGCGGCACTGGTCGCCGGCGGACCAAATGCCGAGACCTGTTTCGCCTTGGCCGAGCTTTTATATCGCTTGGGCGATTTGCCGGCGGCGAGGGAACGCTATTACATGGCCATCGAGCTCGACGAGAACTACGTCGAAGCGCGGGCCAACTTAGGCTGCGTGTTGGCCGAAACCGGGCAGCAAGAATTGGCCGTGGCCGCTTTTGAAGGCGCGCTGGCGTACCATCGCGACTATCCCGACGTGCACTATCACCTGGCCCGCACGCTCGACGACCTGGGCCGCCGCGACGAGGCTGATCTGCACTGGCGAATCTTCGTGGAGCTCTCGGCCGACAGCCCCTGGGCCACCGCCGCTCTCGAGCGGCTGGGGCTGCAGACGGTTGAGGATTAGCAGTGCCCTAAAGTTGCGTTGATCGCGCACTATTGCGAACGCTGTAGGGTGGGACAAGCGAGTGGAACGAGCGCCGGCCCACCAATAGACCAGCGAGTTTGCTGATGGGCCGGCGCTCGCAAGCTCACTTGTCCCACCCTACACGCAAGCAGCGCACCTTTAGGACACTACCCGAAGAGTTGTTGCCTTTTCCGTCGCCGCGCATAGCATGATGGTACCGGGACGGCCTATCTACGGACGACAGGCGTTCGACTCAGGTATGACTTGGTTTCACACGGAGTTGGGAAGACGGATGTTTGGCAAGTGGGCGGCGCGCGGCAAGGCGGGCCACCGCGCGCGGCGGTGCGGCCGCGCGCAGCGTCGGGCGGAGGCGCTTGAACCGCGGCAGATGCTCGCCTCAGGCGGCGTGAGCTACCAGGGCGGTCCCGTCATCAATAACGTGGCGGTCGAGACGGTGTTTCTCGGCACGGCCTGGACCACGGACCCCACCCTTCAACAAAACGCCGCCCAGCTCGACCAGTTTTTTGGTTACCTCACCAACAGCAGCTTTATGGATCTGCTGGCCCAGTACGGTACGCCGCAAGCCGGGCCCATTGGGCAGGGATCGTTCAGCGGTCAGGTCAACATTGCACAGAACGATTGGCAGCGTTCGACCATCAGCGATCCCACCATCCAAAACGTCCTTAATTCTCAGATCCTCTCGGGAACCGTTCCTCAACCCGACAGTAACCAACTGCTGTTCGTCTTCACGCCGCCCAATATTGTGGTCTCGCAGGGCGGCACTCGATCCAACGGGTATCCCACGGGCTTCGCTGGCTATCACAATAGCTTCGTCGACTCGGCCGGGCAGCTCGTGCGTTATGCGGTCATTCCAGACCCGATCGGCAATGATCAGGTGCCCGGTTTGACGACCTTCCAGCAGCAGACCGAGGCGTCGTCGCACGAACTGGCCGAGGCAGTCACTGATCCCGACGGCACCGGCTGGTGGGACAACAGCAACGACGCCACGTCGGGCTACGAGATTGCCGACTTCGCCAACATCAACACCGACACCGTCTATCTCAATGGCTATGCGGTGGAGGAGGTGTTGTCGAACGCAGCCGGCGGGTTGGCAGCGCCGGCCGGTGCCACGTTGTCGCCAACGGCTACGATACCGTCGATTCCGCCTGTCACGATTCCGCCTGTCACGACGCCGCCGATCACCACCCCGCCGGCGTCGTCCATTCCAGCAAATCTAGGCCAGGTTGCCGTATCGCTCACACATGATTCGCAATACTATGCCTCGTTCGTCGCGTCCGCCTACCAGCATTACTTGGGACGCGCGACCGACGCCAACGGCTTGAACTACTGGGTGACGCAAATGCAGCTTGGCACGACTGACGAGCAGCTCGAAGCCGAGCTGCTGGCGTCGCCGGAATATGCCGCACTGCAAGGCAGCACCGACGCCTCGTGGATCGCCGGCATGTATCAGGATCTGCTCGGTCGAACGGTCGACGGCCCCGGCCTCTCGTATTGGCTCACTCAGTTACAGGCCGGCGCGACCCGTTATGAGATCGCACTGGGCATTGCCATGAGTCCGGAGCGTGAAGCCATGGTGGTGACCGGCGACTATCAAACCTACCTGGGCCGCGGCGCCAACGCTGCCGAGATCAGTTACTGGGTAAACGCCTTCGAATTCGGAGCGCACAACGAGGATCTGATTGCCGAGTTCCTTGCCTCGCCAGAGTACTACAACTCCAGCTCCAAGGGCCAAGGCTCGAACACCGCCTGGGTCGACAGCGTGTTTGAGGATCTCTACCAGACGCCGCCATCGGCCGATCAACTGGCGCAGTTGCTGGCTGAGTTGGGCTAGCATCGCGACGCTTACGCGTGCCGCTCGCCTGTGGCGAGCGGGAGGCGTAAGCCTCCCGGTAGTGCAGGCAATTCGTTGCG
>DASSFG010000684.1:0-12030 GCA_035694685.1 Pirellulales bacterium | reverse complement strand
AGCGAGATCGTTTCGCGGTTTGCAGAACGCTTACCGGCACGGTTGTCCGTTGGCGCCGAGCCGAACCGTGCTGACGAGGCCATCAATACCGTCACCGAGCTTCTCGCTTATGGCGAGCTTCTGGCGCAAGGCATTTACGCGCTCCTGGCAATCATGCTGTTGGCGTTCTACTGGTCGTTGTACGAAGAACGCACGATCCGCTCCATTGTGCTGCTGGCGCCGCCACCACGGCGCGACGAGACACGCCGGTTTATCGAGCAGATTATCGCCAAGTTGGGCGCCTATCTGCGGGCACAAGGGCTGTTGTGCTTGATCATGGGAGGGCTCGTTTTGGTGGCTTACTCGCTGATTGGCGTGCCGTACGCGCTGTCGCTGGCGATCGTCGCGGGCATACTCGAAGCGTTGCCGGTGTTCGGGCCTGCCTTGGCCGCGGTGCCGGCCCTGCTGGTTGCGCTGTCGGTCAGTCCGACGACGGCGTTGTGGGCGCTAGGCGCGGTCGTAGTCTTGCAACAATTCGAGAGTAACGTGCTCGTGCCACGTCTGATGGACAGGTCCGTGGGAGTCAATGCCATTGTGACGCTGCTCGCGATTGCCGCTCTCGCCGCGCTTTGGGGCCTGGCCGGTGCCGTGCTGGCGATTCCGATGGCCGCCGTCGCACAACTCGTTCTCGATCGCTGGGTTTTCCGTCCCGATGCCGTCGACTTGCCGCCTACCAGCGGGAGAGATGCGGTCAGCCTGCTGCGCTACCAGCTTCGCGAGCTGCTGCAGGACGTGCAGGTCGAGTTCCGCCGGAAGTCGAAACCGGTTACGCAGGGCAGCGACCGATTGGAAGACGCCGTCGAAAGCCTGGCCCGCGACCTTGATCGGGCGTTGTTCGCCGTTACGCCGCAAGCGGGCACCGTCTCGGCGCCCTCGGCCGAGGTGCATTGATGGGCCGGATCGCGCTGAACACAATCGTCGTATTGTCGGTGTTCGTCGGCGTCTACGTCGTTTGGGAGCTGCGCGCCGCTACGGTGTTGTTTGCGTTGTCTCTGGGTTTATCGGCAGCGCTGCGGCCGTCGATCGCCTGGCTCGTACGGCGTGGAATGCCTAATTTGATGGCGTTGTCGGCAACCTATCTGCTGGTCTTTGGCGGTGTGGCTCTGCTGCTGACGGCGGCCGCGGGACCGTTTCTGACGCAGGTGCAACAGTTTGGCGACGACTTCGTGCTGGCGTATGAACGGTTGTATGATCGGGTCAATGACAAAAACACCGTACAGGGCAACGAACTGGCTTCGTTGCCCAAGCCCGACGACTTCTTCGCCTCGTTGGCCGGCAACCAGGGGCCCGTCTTGCTGCAAACCGTTGCCGGAGCGACGCTTACTCTGTTTGGCATGGTGGTGGACTTCATCATCGTCGTCTTCTTAGGAGTTTACTGGTCGCTCGACAAGATCCATTTCGAGCGGCTTTGGCTCTCCTTATTGCCGGTCGAGCGCCGCCGAGCGGCGCGTGAGGTCTGGGAAGCCGTCGAAATCGAGTTGGGCGCCTACGTCCGCAGCGAGGCAATACAAAGCCTCGCCGCGGGACTCTTGCTTTGGATGGGGTACCGGGTGCTGGGGCAACCTTATCCCGTCCTGCTGGCCGTTGCCGGCGCCGTCGCGTGGCTAATTCCATGGGTGGGCGTATTGCTGGCAGTGGGGGCCGTTGCCTTCGCTTCCGTCCCGGTACTGCTGCTCGATCCACCATCTGTTGTCCGTACGCTGGTGCCCTCGGTGCTATATACGTCGGCCGTGTTATTAGTATTGCAACGATTCGTCGAGCCGCGTTTTTTTGACCGCCGCAGGTACAACGCCCTGGTTACCGCCCTCATTATCTTCGGCATGGCCGACATTGCCGGTGTGATGGGGCTGGTGCTCGGCGCACCGCTGGCAGCGGCCTTACAGATTGCCGGCCGTCACTGGATGCGCTGGCGGATGATGCCCGTCAACGAGCGAGCTGGTCAGGATTCGTTTGGTGAGCGTTTGCTGGAACTGCGTGCCTCGCTCGAACGGCGCAAGCGTCCTGCGCCGGAACTCGTCAGCCTGGTCGATCGGTTGGCATCGCTCGTGGACGAGGCCGATGAGCTGCTCCAACGCCCCGTTCCTCAGCAACCCTAGTTTACGGCGAAAACAAATATTTCCTGCCTCGCCGCTGGCGGCTGCGCAAGCTAGAATTTCCCCACTGAGAAAACTTAACTGGCTTGAGCCACATGCGAAATCCTCTGCTGGCGCCCGACCTGCGTGAGCTCATCAACGAGCGCGACGAGGCCGGCCTGCGCGAGTTCTTCGTCGGGCACCATCCGGCCGACTCCGCCGAACTGCTCGACGACCTTGAGCCGCCAGAAGTATTGTTCGTGCTCAAGCTGCTTGACGGCCGTGAGCGTGCCGCCGTTTTCTCCTACCTCGAGCCGAACCTGCAAGAGGGTGTCACCGGACTCATGGAGCGCGGTTCGCTGGCCGCCTTGCTCACCTACATGTCGCACGACGAGCGGGCCGACCTCGTCAGCCGCCTGCCCGAAGAACGCATCGAGCAGATTATGCCACTATTGGCACATGCCGAACGCGAGGACATCCGCACCTTGGCCGCCTACCGCGAGGGCACGACCGGGGCGGTGATGACCAGCGACTATGCCACTCTGCCGGCCGAAAGTACCGCGGCCCAGGCGCTCGACCGGCTGCGGCACGAGGCGCCCGATCGCGAGACGATTTATTACTCCTACGTGCTCGACGACCAGCGGCGGCTGATCGGCTTTGTCTCGCTCAAGGATTTGATTCTGGCGCCGCCGCAACGGCCGGTGTCAAAGATCATGCAGCTCGACGTCGTCTCAGCCACGGTCGACGAAGACCGCGAGCTGGCCGCCCAAAAGCTCATGGAGTACGACCTGATCGCCTTGCCGGTCGTCGATCACGAAGGCCGGCTGGTAGGCATTGTCACTCACGACGACGTGATCGACGTGATCGTCGACGAAGCCACTGAAGACGTGTATCGCTTGGGTGGTATGCAGCCGCTCGGCGACAGTTACTTGCGCACCTCGTTCGGCACCTTGTGGAGCAAGCGGGGAATGTGGCTGGCCATCCTCTTCGTCGGCGGATTTCTGACGACCACGGTGCTGGCGATCTATGAACCCGTCTTCGAGGAACTGCCCGAGCTGATTTTTTTCCTGCCGTTGATCATTTCCGCCGGCGGAAACTGTGGCTCGCAATCGACCACTTTAATCACCCGCGCGCTGGCATTGGGTGAAATCAATCCGCGCGATTGGTTCCATGTGCTCTGGTATGAGGCCCTGATGGGCGTTTCGCTCGGCCTGTCTTTGGCCGTGGTCGGCTTTTTGCGCGCATATTTCACACCGTCGCCTGCAGTGCTGCCGGGCGATGCCGTGATCGTCGACCCCGTCAGGCTGTCGCTCGTCGTGGCCCTGGCGGTGGCCGTCGTCGTGCTCTGGGGCAACCTGGTGGGCGCACTGTTGCCTCTGGTGCTCAAGCGTGCCGGTTTCGACCCTGCCTTGATGTCGAACCCCGTGCTGGCCAGCCTTGTCGACGTCACCGGCATTGTGGCCTATTTCGCCATCGCCAAGGTGCTGTTGCTCTAGCCTCTTGCCATTCATGCGGGGGGGTGATAAGTTGCCAGAGGTGCGTTTCCCATCCAGGGGTTCCAAAGCCCAGTTGCAATGGGCGGGAGGAAGCCGTGGTACTGCCGGTGTTGCGTGTGTTGCTGGTTGAGGACAACCGGCTCGACGCCGTCGTCGTGAAGCGCCGCTTGGAAGAAAGCGCACACGAATCTTTCTCGGTCGAGTGGGTCGAATCGCTGGCCGCCGCCTTGGTGACGTTCGCGCGCGGCGGATTCGACGTCGTGGTGCTGGACCTGAACTTACCCGACAGCTCGGGGCTGGACAGTCTCACGCATCTGAAGGCCTGTAATGCCGAGGTGCCCATTGTCGTATTGACGCGCGTGGCCGAAGTTGAAATAAGCGTCGAAGCGTTGCGGCAAGGCGCCGAAGACTATCTTTTCAAAGACGACCTGAGCGGCGAGCTCGTACGGCGCACGTTGCGGCACAGCATTGAGCGCAGCCGCACGCGGAAATCGCTGGCGGACTTCCGTCGCCTGAGCGACGAGTTCGAGCTGGCCCGCAAGATCCAGCAGGGGCTCTTGCCGCGTTCGGCACCCGACCGTTTCGGTTTCGAGGTGGGCGGCTGCTGCTTTAGCGCGGAGGCGACCGGCGGCGACTTTTTTGACTACCTTTCGCTCGCCGATGGAACGCTGGGAATTGCCGTTGGCGACGCCAGCGGTCACGGGCTTGGTTCGGCGCTGGTCGCCGCGATGGCCCAAGCTTCGTTGCGCACGATGACCCTCGTCGAGCAGCCGGTCGACCTGGTGGAAATGCTCGCGGCGTGTAACCAACTGCTCTGTGATCAAACGGCTGACGAGCGCTTCGTCACGTTGTTGCTTGCCAGCCTGGTGCCCAGATCAAGGTTGTTGCTCTATACGAATGCAGGGCACCCGCCGGGCCTGATCTTGTCGGCCAACGGCAAGCTGAAGGCCATTCTGCCGAGCACCAACGTTCCTTTGGGCATCTTACAGCACGCCTCGTTTCCGCTGGGCGAGGTGGTGCTGCTTGACGAAGGCGACCTGGCGCTGTTTGTCACTGACGGGGTCGTGGAAGCGATGGCCCCCGATCGCGAGTTGTTCGGCACGCGACGAACGCTGGAGGTTGCGGCGTGCCATCGCGCGCTTCCCGCCCAGGAGATTGCCGCGGCCGTCTGCAAGACAGCTCGCGATTTTGTCGAAAGCGAACCTCAGCACGACGACATTACCGCCGTCGTCGTGAAAGTGTGAATCTCGACCGCTGGTTTGCGCTTTGGCAACGAATGGGCGGCCGGACGTCAGGGAGGATGGGCTTGCTGGCCCGTCCCCTCTCATTGGCGACGGCCTGGGAAGGCCAACCTCCAGGAAGTCGCAAAACCATCGGCGCTCTACTCGCGGCATTTCGCCCAGGGGTCAGTCGGGATCCCAATACTGATCGAAGCCCAGCCAGAGGCTGCGGGCGAAACGGAAAAACCAGAGCGGAAACAGCACACAAAAGGTCGTCAGCGCCACCAGCAGGATGTGGTCATTGACCGTACTGCCGAAATAGAGGGCAAAGTAGCCGACCGTGACGATCAGCGCCGTCAGACCATAGTTGAAATAAATCGAGCCCAGATAAAAGCCCGGTTCTTGTCGAAAATCGAGCCGGCACGCGTCGCAATGCGGTCGCATACGGAACCAGCCGTCGAACAAGCGGCCCTGGCCGCAACGCGGACAGCGCAACCGGCAACTCCGGTACACCGTTCTCCAAAACGGCAACCGCCTTTGCCCACGGCTGGCTTCATCGATGCTGGGTTCGTCCCGACCGGAATTCATGATCCGAGCATGATATATGTCAAGCCTGCATTCAAGGCTCGCTGGCGTGCCCCCGATGGACGTAAAGGAAACATGTGGCACAGCCGCCCTCGGCTGTGGCCGGTTTGTTCTACACAAGTCGTAAGGCGTGGCCGCCGCGACTATGGTCCACCGCACCGAAGGGATTGCAACCCTTTGGAGTGCGGCGATTTATCGCCGCTTTGACTTGCGGCGGAGCCGCTTTCTTTTCATAAGTCGGTCGGCGACCAAGAACCGACACGACGAAAGAAAGGCCGCTCCGCGACCGACAAAAGCGGCGATAAATCGCCGCACTCCAAAGGCTGGTGCCGCCGCGCAGGGGACGATTCTCGGGATGTGTAGAGCAACGAGGGCTGTGGCCCGGTGCCGCCGGAGGCGGCTGACACAGCCAGCCTCAAGACGCAAACCATTGCTCGCCAAACGTTTCCACCGAAAACGTAGCGAGCAAATCGACCTTCGCTATCCAGGGCACGTAGAATAGACTGTCCAAGTTGAAGGCGGATGATCCGCCGGCCGTTGCCTTCGATGGTGATGCCGGAAGGAAATGTGCCGTTTAGGAAACCGAGGATTTAGGAATTCGATGTTCTACGTTTTTGACCCCGTTTATTTGCTCTACCTTGCTCCTGCACTACTGCTGGCATTTTGGGCGCAGTTCCGCGTGAAGTCGGCCTATGCCGAAGCCCAGCAGGTGCCGGCACCGATGACCGGAGCGGAGGCAGCCCGACGAGTGCTCGACGCCGCCGGTCTTTACAACGTCGAGATATAGAGCCTGTTCCGGGCGAGTTGACCGATCACTACGATCCGCACGACAAGGTGCTGCGCTTGAGCAGCGGCGTTTATGGCAGTCGCTCGATGGCGGCGGTGGGCATCGCCGCCCACGAAGCCGGCCACGCCCTGCAACACGCCAGGAACTATGCGCCGCTAGTCGTTCGCAACCTGGCGGTGCCCGCCGCCAGTTTTGGCAGTGGCATCAGCTACACCTTGCTGCTGCTGGGCTTCGCGTTTCAGCTTCAACCGCTCATCTGGGTTGGCATTCTGCTGTTTGCGTGCGTCGTGTTTTTCCAGATCGTGAATTTGCCGGTCGAGTTCGACGCCAGTTCGCGCGCCAAAGACGAGCTGATGTCGTTAGGCATTATCAATGCTGACGGGCTGGTTTACGTCCGTCGCGTACTGAACGCAGCCGCCTGGACGTATGTTGCCGCCACACTGCAAACGGTGTTGACGTTGCTGTACTACATCATGCGAGCCAACCGGCAAGAATCACGGTATTAGTGCTTTATCAAAGGCAAATGCTCGGGTTATCGTCTGTAGGGAACGCCCTCCGTGGCGTTCCGTGGGCTGCGAGTTGACGTCGCCCGGTGATTCGCGGAACGCCACGGAGGGCGTTCCCTACAGAGGCCGACAGCGCCCCAAGTCGAAGTTTAAGAATGGACCAGGCACTAGTCGCGCTTCTTCTTGCGTTTGCGGGTGTTCGACTTTGTTTCAAGCTGGCCAACGTGCCAGGCGAGGCGACCGTAGAGCCGGGCCTCGATGAAAACGACGGTGGCCAAGACCGGCGCGGCGAGAAACACGGTCAGCGCCGGCAGCCAGTAACCGCCCACCGCCAGCAATCCGCACGCCAGCGTGAGCGAGATAAGCGACTCGGCGTAAACGATCGCCCAACCTCCGGGCGTCTTGACCAGGCTGCGGAACATGACCGGCGAATAGGGCGTAAGCATCGCGCCGGCCTCCATCGACGACAGAAGGAAGAGCGGAAAGAAGAGGTTAGCCGCCATTCCGCTGGCGACGGCGCCCCACAGCGGCTCGCTTACGAGCCCCACAAGCCAACCCACTGCGGCCCCCGCCGCCAGCGCCAGTCCCAGGTGCAGCCCCACGTAGAGCATGGTGAGCACCCTCTCGCGCCAGTCGCCTTCGGGCCAGCTCGTCACTTCGTCGTTGCTCGAACCGGTGTCTTCGATGATGGCCACGAAGCTCCCGGCGGCGTAGGACAATGCCCAAACCCATAGCCACATCAAGGGCAGCATCAAATAAGGCACGGCCGTCGTTCCCTGGTTCACGCTTCCCCCGGCCAGCCATAACACGATGCCGGTCATGAACAACGCTGGAACCATCAGCAGCGACAGGATCGTCCAACGGGCCCACGCGCCGGGCCACCAAGGAAAGGTAAAAACACCACGGATGAACCAGCCCCGTGTGGGCGGCGCGAGCGGTTCAGGCTCGGGCTCACGCTCCACCGTCAAATAGTGGAACTCCGTCTCGGCGCGCTTCGGTTCCTGGCCCATAACATACTTGCCCGGCGAGGGGAGGGTCTTGACCTTCTCGGGCTTGGGCGGCGCAGGTATGACAAACACCGTTTCGCAGTCGGGACAACGAGCACGCCGTCCCGCGTTCTGCCGTCGCGGATGGAGCCGCGCCTGGCACTTGGGACAGAGCACGAGGAACAAGTCCGCATCGGCCGTTTTGCTGCGCTCCGGCGCAAACTCGTCGCGCACCGAATACTCTCCCACGTCGCGCCTTTTAGGCGTTGCTTCGGGCTCGGGCGGATGTGGCACAAGCACGGGGGAGTAGCAATCCGGGCAGCGTACTTGCCGTCCTGCTTTTTCGACTCGCGGGTGCAGCACCGCCCGACACTTCGAGCAAACGACGCGCACGTAGCGAGGGTCTTCGCCTTCCATCGTTCTTTCTTCTTCTTGTCTTTGGAGTGCGGCGATTCATCGCCGCTTTCCCTTGCCGCGGAGCGGCTTTCTTTCTGCGTCGTCGCCGCGGGCCGACGAACAGAAAGTGACTCCGCCACAAGCCAAAGCGGCGATAAATCGCCGCACTCCAAAAGAGCTAGCCGCCGATGGCCGCGCGAAACCGCGCGAACTCATCGCGCTGACGAGCAAGTTCGGCGTTCAGCGCCTCTACCTGCTGCCTGAGTGCGGCCAGCTCTGCTCGAACATCGGTCAGCTCATTATGCTCAGGCGCGGTGTGCGGCGCATAGGAAATGGTCTCGCCGCTCCCTTCGCGAGGCGGCGCCAAAACGTCGGTCGGCTCCGCTTCGGCTACCGCAGCGCCGACGGCCTCTCGCCGGACCTTGTCCAACTCCTGCGGCTGATACAAAGCGTGCGACACTACTTGGCCGCGCCCCTCCGGGCTAAAAGGAATGACAAGTCCTTTGGCTTGGAGCGAATTGACGATGGGCCGCAGCGCCGCCAGGTCGGCGATGGGTTCCATGCGGGCCGCGCGTCCGCGCAACTCACCCACCGTTTGAGCGCCGCGCAACAGCAGCTCGATCATCACCGCCAGCTCGACTTTGTCGACTCCCAGCCAGTCGTATAGATAATGCCGATACTTCAGCACGCGCCCGCCCCCTTGCACTTCGGCGGCCGCTCCCAACGCGCGTAGCCGTTCGAGCGACGTCTCGACGTCATCGGGCTGCAACTGCATCAGCGGATGCCGATTGTTTTTCTGATTGGCGCCGGTGCAGATCGCATTGACCGACATGGGATAAGCGTCGGGGGTCGTCTTTGCCTTCTCGGCCAAGACACCTAGCACCCGGCGATCAATCGCACTCAACGGCTGCCAGCGCGGCGCCGGCTTGGAAGCGAGCTCTGGTTCGGTGTCAGACATAACGTGACTTATACACGAGTTTGGGCGGCTGCGGAAAGCCCGGCGGCCACGGTACCGCACGTGGACATCATGGTCGACGGGCACGAACGCCCCACAGCGTCGGGGGAAAACTGCCCGCCGCAGATCGCCACTCGCGGTATACCTAGGGCAAGTGACGAGCGTTTCGGCTGAGCGGAAAAATCGCTGTCCGCGCAACTCATAGCTTTCGCTACGTTTGCGGCACCTCGTCTTACTGCGCATTGCCAGCCGCGAGCGACGTGCAAAACGCGCGGCACACCGTTCGCCTAATCACCTCAATATACCGATCAGGAACCGAATCCTGACGGCAAATCGAAGTTTTGCAAAGGAGAATTACGATGCAACAAGTCATGGCGAAGAGACCGGGTTTGGGTTGGAGGATGGCCGGTGTTGCGCTGCCGTGTTTCGCTCTGTTAAGCGCGAACTGCCAATTGCAGGCGCAGGAACCGCGCGACGCGGAGTCAGAAACGGTGCGTGGCACGGTCAAGTCGATGACCACCGCGCCAAAAGGCGAAATCGATGGGGCCGTGCTCGAAGACGGCACCGTACTGCACTGGCCGCCCCACCTGGAAAAACAATTCGGCGACGTAGTGAAGCCGGGAGATCGCGTAACGGCCACCGGCGCCGTGCGTCGGGGACGCGAAGGGGACGAGCGACTGGAAGTCCGCGAAGTGACCAACGTCGCTACGGACGACACCGCCGTAAACGACGACCGTGGCCCGCGGCCAAAACGCCGCAAAGGTCCGCCGGCCCCGCCACGCCGCCGGGAAGAAATGAAAACGGTACGTGGCAAAGTCGAGCGCCTGACGACCGCGCCCAAGGGTGAAATTGATGGGGCCGTGCTCGAAGACGGCACCGTACTGCACTGGCCGCCTCACCTGGAGGACCGCTTTGCCGACGTCGTTCTACGAGGCGACCGCGTCGAGGCCAGGGGATTCCAAGAAACGACGCCTAAAGGCGACGAGCACTTCGAAGTCGCCTCCGTCAGCAACTTGCGGACCGACGCTTCCGCCGACAATGATGGTCTGAATGAGCGAATGGGTCCGCGCGGCCCGCGAGATCGCGATCGCGGTCGAAACGATGACCGCAGCCGCGACGAGCGCATCCGAGAGCTGAAAAAGCAAGTGGAGCGATTGCAACGCGAGATCGAGCGCCTGCAAGACGAGCGTTAGTTCGGCGAAGGGCGACCGGATAAGTGTGCGGTGATAACGCGAGCTCGCGAGCGTTGGCCAGCCGCAAGGCGTCAGCGATCAGGCGACTACCTGACGCCCGACGCCTTATCGGTGGGCCGGCGCTTGCTGCTCCGCCCGCTTATCCCACTTTGGCGTGCGCAAAATGAGCGTGTTGCTCCTGAAGGATGACCTCCAATTCAGTGTGAGATTTGTTCCGCTCCGCCACCACCGGCTTCATGCCGGTGGAGCGGTGATTGACCGCTAGAAGTTTGTTACAATCCCCCTCCTCTTTTTCGCATAGCGTCCGCCGCCCGAGGGTGGCGGACGCTATGCGAAAAAGACGGACGGACGAGATTGTCGCTGCGAGGCGATCTAGCGGTCAATCATCGCTCGACCGGGATAAACCCGGATCGGGGCGGAACAAAACCAGCGTCAAGCGGACGTGCGGAACGAGCAACATTTTGCGCAGGCCAGTCCCACCCTACAAGCGTATCTGTATCCTATGGCGTTGAGAAAACTTCGATTCGCGGCGCCGCTCGGTATTCAGATCGCCTTCCTGACGTGCTTGTTTCTGGGATCATTGGCTGCGCTGGCTTATGATGTGTTCCGCGTGCGCACGACGCCGCAGTTGGAGCGCCTCACCCGTCAGCGATTGCTCGAGGCCAGCTCGGCCATGGCCGAAGCCGCTGCGAACTCGGCGACGCGCCGTCCATTACCTGTCACGCTCGGCGACTGGAATGCCGTGGGCCGCGAACTGAGTGAGATTTCCGACCGAGTGCTGAGCCGCTTCGACGGCGTCGAGGGTGGTTTCTACCTCGACGGCGACGCCGACCGTTTCGTCGGCTACGCGTTTCCCACCGACCGGCCTCAGCGCAAGCGCCGGTCGGACAAAAACGAACCTCCGCCCTTGGAAGAACCTTACATCCGAGTGCAAGCGCACGATTGCCTGGTTTTGCCCGCCGGCGAATACTCCGCATCGGTCCATGACGTTGGTCCCAGCCGCGTGATGATCGTTACGGAGCCGGTCGGCGAGGAACGGCCCGCGACCGCGGCCACCTGGGTGATGTATCGGCTGGTCAGCCCGCGCATGCTCGATCGGCAGGTACGCCGCTCTCAGGTCTCGACCGGGTTGGCGCTGGCCGGGCTGCTGTTGGCCTTGGGGCTTACCGCGCGACTGGGTCTCCACTTGAAGCGACAGCAACGCGAACAAAACCGGCTGCGCGACGAGCTGCGCCGGTCGGAGCGGCTGGCCGCGCTGGGCAAGCTGCTGGCCGGCGTGGCACATGAAATTCGCAATCCCTTGGCGGCCATTCGCTCCACCGTGCAACTTTGGCAGCGCCTGCCCGAACAGGCGCGGACGCCCGAATCGCTCGAAGCGGTCATCAGATCCGTCGACCGCTTGAACGAAACAGTGACGCAGTTGCTGCGGTTTTCTCGCACCGACAGCCTTGACCGGCAACCGGTTGACGTTCATCTGCTACTGCGCGACACTCTCGAATTGTTTGCCGTACAAGCAACCAGACAGGGCGTCGAGTTGAAAGCCGCGTTCGACGAGCGCCTACCATCGGTCATCGGCTCCGACCCCGCGCTGCGGCAGGTATTCGTCAATTTGATTGCCAACGCGCTCGACGCCATGCCCTCGGGCGGGCAACTGGAAGTAACGACGCGATTCGGCGACTCGGGCAAATTCGTAACCATCGATTTTGCCGATAGCGGCGAAGGCGTTCCGCCCGAGATCGCCGCGCACCTCTTTGAGCCTTTTTTCACCACGCGTCCACAGGGCACCGGCCTCGGG
>DASSFG010000683.1:0-6371 GCA_035694685.1 Pirellulales bacterium | reverse complement strand
CTCTCCGCCCCGTGCCAGTCGTGACCGAGCTTTTCAGCCACCGCGTCGTCATCGAGCGTAATGCCTAATCCCGGTCCGGTCGGCAGGTCGAGATAGCCGTCGCGGAGCGTAAAAGGCCGCTTCAGATAGCCGTCGCCGAGCGTCACTTGTTCCTGGCAAAGAAAGTTGGGAATGGCGGCGGCAAGTTGTACCCCGGCGGCCAGCGAAATCGGTCCCAGCGGATTGTGCGGAGCAATCGCCGCGTAATAGGCTTCAGCCATGCCGGCGATCAAACGCACTTCAGTGATGCCGCCCGCATGGCAGAGGTCAGGCTGCAAGATCGTGGCTGCCCGTTTTTCGAGCACTTCGCGAAAGCCCCACTTGGTGAAAACGCGTTCGCCTGTGGCGATCGGCAAGTGCGTGCCACGGGCAATCTCCGCCATGACGTCGTGGTTCTGGGCCTGGCAGGGCTCCTCGACAAACATCGGCTGATACGGTTCGAGGGCCTTGATCAGCAGCTTGGCGGTGGCGGGGCTGATGGCGCCGTGGAAGTCGATGGCCAGGTCGACGTCGTCTCCTGCCAACTCGCGCAGCTCGGCGAAGCGTTCGGCCGCGTAATGAATCTCGGCCGGCGTCTCGACGTAGCGGCTTGGCCGCCGCTTGGCCGGGTTCGTCTTGAAAGCGGTAAAACCTTTGGCCAATCCTTGCCGCAGCGCGGTCCGCGACTTGGCGTGCGCGTAGACCCGCACGCGATCGCGCGTTGGCCCCCCCAGCAACTCATAGACGGGCACGCCCAACGCCTTGCCCTTGATGTCCCAGAGCGCCATATCGATGCCGCTCAGCGCGCTGGCAAGCACCGGGCCGCCGCGATAGAAGGCATGGCGATAGATGGCCTGCCAGTGGTGGACCACGCGCCGCGGGTCTTTGCCGAGCAAGTAAGGCTCGATCTCGCGCACCGCTTCCGCGACGGTGTCGGCGCGTCCTTCGACCACCGGCTCACCAAGGCCGACGATGCCGACGTTGGTGTGGACCTTCAAGAACAGCCATCGCGGCTTGACCTTGAACGTCTCCAGCCGGGTAACCTTGATGGCCTCTTTCGGCCTGATTAGGGTATCACCGCCGGCCCGCTCTTCGGCTTCGGCAATGGTTTGAGCCAACCAGGCCCAGCCTGTCGCGGTCGCTGCCGCGCCGAGCGCCGTTCGCCGATTAAGCGCATATTGCTTGTGCATTCCTCCGACTCTAAGCACGCGCCCGGCACGAATCAAGCAATCTTTGCAGTACGGCGATTCATCGCCGCTTTTGTTTGTCGCGGAGCGACCGTTCTTGGTGCTCCACGCCACGGATCAGGCGTCAGGCTTCAGGTTCGAATGGCCGAAAGCTTCCTTTCCAGGAGGCGACAGGCGTCATTGCCGCGCGCCGCTGGTGGGCCGCGTGGCTGACTTCGTTCCAGGCCGGTTGGATGGGGTTTGCTTGGCGCTGGGCTCGGGGTTGTCGGGCGCCAGCAAGGTGCCGTCGGGCACGTGCAGCAGATTGTCGCCCGGCTGCTTCGTTTTGGGGCCGTTCTGTACGGTGTGCGTCAAGAAGTTTTCGATCCGTGCCTCGTCTTGCAGCTTGGTGTAATACTGGGCCATGGCCAGGCGCATTTTTTTGTCGCGGATGTCTTCGAGCATCAGCTTTTCGACTTCGGCGTACTTCACGTTGACCGGTTTGGTGCGGCCTTCGCAAAAGAGAATCACCCATTTGTCGCCTACCTGGACGATACTCGAGATTTCTCCGGCCTTGAGTGAAAAGGCTTCGTCCTCCAGGATCGGCTCGCCGCCGTACCGCTGAATCGGCGGCACCTCGCCTTCGTTCGCTTTGCCGCCCGGTTCGATGGTGTAGGCCTTGGCCAGCTCGGCAAAGTGTTCGATGGTGGGCTTGCGGCGGGCACTGTCCCAAATCTTCTGAGCGTCGCGCTGATTGGCCAGCACGATCGCCCGGCAGCGCACACGAGGGCCGTAGTTGGCCTCGAAGCTCTTCTTCAGGTCGTCTTTGCTGACGTCGACGTCTTCGCCCGCCAGCTTGCGCAGGCCGACCGAGGGCCAAACGACATCGTCGCGATAGATGTCGAGCGGCATCTTCTGGTTCTCGACCACGTCCGTGAGCCAGGCTTCGATATCGGGCTTGTCGTCCTCGTCGGTCTTGCCCATGTTGACGGCCGCGCGGGCGATTTCGTCCTGCATGTCGGCCTCGGTAATCTTGATTTTTCGCTTCTTCAGCGCCTGTTCGAGCAAGTGGCGGCTGATCAGCCCTTCCAGCATCTCGATGCCGTGCCGGTCGATGCACTCTTCGGCCACTTCACGGACGGTGATCGTTTCGCCGTTGACGACGGCGGCCACGCCCGGCTGCTTTTTGGTTTTGGCCGGGTCGTTCATGACGTTATCGATCTGGGCGTTGTCTTGCAGTTGCTTGAAGATGGTGTCGGCCGCCAGCCGCAGCTTTTTGTCGCGGATGCTTTCAATCAGCACCGATTCCACCTTCTTGCGGTCGACCTTCTGCGCAGCCAATTTCGCTTCGCACTTGAGAATGATGAATTGATCGCCCACCTGGATCACTTCCGAAACGTCGCCCTCCTCAAGTGCAAAGGCAGCGCGCTCGATGTTCTTGTCGCCCTGGTGGTGGTGAATCGGCTGGATCAGGCCTTTTGAGCTGGCGCTGACCGTGTCGATCGAATACTGCTTGGCCAGATTGCCAAAATTGTCGGGATTGGCCAGCGCCATCAGACGCACCTTTTCGGCCTCGGCGGCCGTGGCGCAGGCAATCAGGCGGGTTTGCACGGAGGGACCATAGAGCATGTCGAACGCTTCGTCGAAATCTGCCTTCGTGACCTGCAATTGGTCCTTGGCCAGCTTGCGCAGTGCGACGGTTGGCCAGATGATCTCCTTGGCGTATTGCTCGGGCGTGATGTGCCGCTCTTCGCGGAGCATGGTCAAGAGTTGATCGGTGTGCATGCTGAACCGCTGCGCCATCTTGTCCATCTCGTCCTTGATTTCCTTCTCCGTAACCGGAATGTTGCGTCGCAGACACTCCCCCGAGATCAGCCGCTTGTTGATCATGCTTTCGAGCACGTCTTTTCCAAAGTGCCGCAGACATTGGCGGGCCAACTCGGGCCGCTCAATCTTTTCGCCATTGACGATGGCCAGCACCTGCAGCGCTTGCGGCTTGGCGATCTGATCGGGCAAAACCTCGTCGGCCGCCCGCACTTTGGTTTTCGGCGCGACTTTCGTTTCGCCCTTTTCCGTGGCAGTTTTTGCCGCGGTGCGCAAGCGGGGGAATTGGGCCTGGGCGGCGGGAGTTCCCCAGCCGTGGCGAATCACGAGGGCGACGGCGACACAGACGGCCACCCCGGCCAATGAACCGGCCAAGGAGACGAGCTTAAGTCGCAAACTGCCGCTGGTTGTAGACGACGATTCGCTATCGCTATGTGACATCGTGCGGTTCCTCCCTAAACCGAATGAGGCATGAACGTCCTGTTCTGCCGGGCAAGCAGGGCCTATGGGGCGGGGAGTATAGGAAGCCCCCTTCGCACCGTCAACCCCGTCGCACCGTCAATACGCTTCGATGCTTTTGAAGCAATTTCCGCCCGAGAGCCGGGCGGCCCGCAGGCAACGCTCGGCACTGCGGACGATTTCGACGGCATCGAAGTTCTTGGCGGGCACGGCGACGGTCGAAGCACCGATACTGATCGTCAACGCGGCCCCCCCGCCCACGTTGCGGCGCACCTCGTGCAGCAGCGAGTGGCCCACGTCGGCTGCCGCCGGGCGATCGCATCCGGCCAGAACCAAGGCCAGGCGCGCGGGGTCGAGTTCGAGCGGCGGACGCCCATCGGGGGCGACTGCCCTGCAGGCGACGAGCAGCTCTTGCCGCAAGCGGGCGACGTCCTGTTCCCCATGTACAAAGAGGAAGTCCTGGTGGTTGTCGATCTCGACCAGCAGCAAGCTCAACTCTTTTCGCCGTTGCCGGCAAAGGGTGGCCGCCGCCGCGATTTGCGCTTTCAAGACGGGTTGGATCACGGTTGCCGCGGGCAATTCGGCGCGATGCACCTTGGCCTTCGCTCTCTGTGTTTTCAGGCTCACCGGGGTGCCGCCGGTCTGTGTTATGCTGCCCATAGCGGTCTCGGAAGGGTCGCGTCGGACGTTCGCCTTGTCGGCGCGAAAACTGGCCGCGGCTGCCGAAACGCTGCGGGCTTCCTCTCGATCGGCAAAGTCACGCAGCTTCGTGCCCACCTCTTCGACGCGCACGAGGTCGACGGCCGCGTCAGACGCAACCAGCGAGAGTTGCAGATAAGCGCGGGCCAGCACTTCTGCATACGCCAGCCCCTGCGGCAAATCGAGCGATAAAACATCGGCCAACTGCGAGACCGTCTCGTCGAGCGAGGCGGCGATCGCGCTCAGTTGCTCTTCGCTGAAACGGCCTCGATCCGTCACCGACAGCAGGTCGCGCAATGCCACCACCTGCTCGTCGGCCAGCAGCTCGGCGAGCTTCTCGGCAACATAGATGATTTGGGCCGTGCTGCGTGCCTCGCCCGAAAGGGCCTCGATTTCCTCGCGATTGTCGGGGGTTTGCACTGCCGCGACAAGCGGCTCAGGCAGTCCCCACTGTTCAAGCAGGCCGGCCGTGAGCTGGCCGTGATCGAAACCGATCAGCCGACGTTCCAAGCTACAAAGCTCGTCGCGCGGCCAATCGGCCTTGTGCAGCATTTCCACGTAGGGGCGGCCGAGCCCTTGGATCAGCACCAGCCGGCCAAGATCCCGCAGCAGGCCGGCCACAAACAGCTCGTCGCCGGGCATTTTCCACAGCCGCTCGCTTAATTCGCGCGCCGCCACGGCGCGAGTCAGCGTGTGCTTCCAATAACGGTTGAGCACGTCGCGGGCCAGCCCGGCAAACAACGGTTCGGGCAGCCCGAAGCCGAGCACGAGCATCTTGAGCGGTTTGGTTCCCAGCATGCCGAGCGCTTGGCTCAAGTCCGACACACGGCGGCTCAAGCCAAACAGCGAGCTGTTGACCACGCGGAGCAGCTTGATCGTGAGCGCCGGATCGCGCTCGATGCAAGTCTTCAAACGAGAGGTGTCGATCTGCGGATCATTGGTCAGTTCGAGCACTTCCAGCGCAACCGCCGGCAGCGAGTAGAGGTGGCGCGAGTGGTTCAGCAGTTCCGCCAACGTATCGCTTGAGACTTCCATGACAAATCCAGCCAGGTGCGAGCCACCAGCAAATGTACGCCAGAATCTGGGGCCACGAGAAACGAGGCGCGCCGGTTGTGCCGGTTATGCCGTCTTAAAAAGTGGTCGCGGGCCTCTGGCCCTGCGGTTAAACGACCGATTTTGCGCGTCTTCGGCGGCGCTGGGGGTTTTTCGGGTCGCCCGTCCGCGCGGGCCGCTGGCCCTGCGGTTAAACAAACGAGTGCGCGTCAGCGCTGGCGACGGGTTCTGGTGCGATGTTGCACCAAAGTCACGCCGGTCGGGTGACCGCGCGGAGGACGCGGGTGGTGGCGGGGGATTTGTTGAGGACGTAGAAGTGAATGCCGGGAACGTCAGCGTCGATGAGCTGTTGGACCTGCTCGGTGGCGAAGTCGACGCCGATTTCAAACTGCGCGTCGGCGTCGGATGCGCAAGCTTCCAGCGCTGACTGGAACCGCGCCGGTAGCTTCGCTCCGCAGAGCGAAGTAATGCGCTTGATCTGCGCCAGGTTGGTCACAGGCAACACGCCGGGCACGATCGGCACCCCGATGCCGAGACGATCGCAGGCGTCGCGGAAACGGCAGAAGTCGTCGTTGGAATAGAAGAGTTGCGTGATAACGACGTCGGCGCCGGCGTCGACCTTGCGTTTAAGGTTTTCCAAGTCGGCCTGCGCGCTGATGGCCTCCTGGTGCGTCTCAGGATAACCGGCCACTGCGATGCTGAACTGCGGAAACTCGCGGTGAATGAGCTCGACGAGATCGACCGCGTAGCGAAAACCGCCGTCAACCGCCTGAAACTGCACTTGGCCTTTCGGCGGATCGCCGCGCAGTGCCACGATGTTATCCACGCCCCGTGCAGCCGCCTCGCGAAGATAAGACCGCAGCTCTGCGGCCGTGCAGCCGACGCACGTCAGGTGCGAAGCCACCGGGCAGCCAAACTGTTCGTGGACGCGCTCGACAATGTCAAGCGTCTTGTGCCGATTTGAACCGCCCGCCCCGTAGGTGCAGGTCACGTAGCTCGGCTCGAACGACATCAGCTCCAGCAGGTGCTGAAACAGTTCCGTCTCGCCAGCCTCCGTCTTGGGCGGGAAGAGCTCGAAAGACAGGCCGAATTTGCCGGGGCCGTAGGCTTCGCGAAGGGACATTTTCGAGGGTTCAGGGTTCAGGGTTCAGG